>NZ_KV824384.1:0-19493 GCF_001816045.1 Kytococcus sp. HMSC28H12 | reverse complement strand
CCGCGTGCGCGGGGCGTCAGGCCTGCTTGTCCGCGGCCAGGGCGGCGCGCTCCGCGGGGTCGACCTTGACCATGACGGCGTGGGGTGCCGGGTCCCCGACGCCGCCGCCGGGCGCGCGGTGGTGGCCGCCGTAGACGCAGAAGCCGGTGCGGGTGCTGAACCACGGCCGGCCGTGGGCGATCTTCTCGGTGGCCTCGGGAAGGGCCAGGCACAGGGAACGCACGCGCTCCAGCAAGGGGTCGTCCTCGTCGAACACCACCGGGTGGCTCACGGCATCGATGCTGTCACGACCCGCCCCGCGCGGGAAGAGGCGCGGGGGCACGGAAAAGGTGCTGCCCACACAGGACGAATCCCGTGCGGGCAGCACCTTTTCCGTGCGGGCGGCACCTCTCGCGTGCGGCGTCCGCGCTCCGGGTCAGACCGCCGCGCCCGCCTGCCTCAGAGGGCGCGGTCGGCCAGCGGGGCACCCGGCTTGCGCTGGGCCAGGGAGGCCAGGGCCAGGGCCGCGCCGAGGATCAGCAGGCCGAGCACCACGTGCACCCACTTGGCGCCCATCTCGGCCAGGCCGATCTGCAGCAGGGCCATGACGGCCAGGCCCACGGCGTGCATGAACAGACCGGTGTTGCCGCTCTCCTTCTTCCACAGGAAGGCGAAGACGGCGGCCGCGACGGCGCAGCCGAAGGTGGCGTAGCCGATCCAGCCGTGCACGTCGTACATGTCGACCTCGGTGAACAGCAGCAGCAGGCCGAGCGCGGCCTGGCCGACGGTCAGCACGGCCGTGGCCAGCGCCATCGTGCGCAGCGTGCCGAGGTGCTTGGGGGAAGGGGTGGTGGTGGTCATGCCCCCAGTGTCCCATCGCCCGCACCGGCCAGGGCCGCACCCGGGGCGGCGCCGGCGGGCGGCGCGGAGCCGATGCTCACCGGCACCGGGCCCCCGGCCCCCATCTGGTCGCCGAATTCCTCGTTGATGTCGCGGCTGATGCGCATGGAGCAGAACTTGGGCCCGCACATCGAGCAGAACTGGGCGTTCTTGGCCGGCTCGGCCGGCAGCGTCTCGTCGTGGAAGGCCTGGGCGGTCACCGGGTCCAGCGCCAGGGCGAACTGGTCGTGCCAGCGGAACTCGAAGCGCGCCTTGCTCATCGTGTCGTCCCACTCGCGGGCGTGCGGGTGCCCCTTGGCCACGTCGGCGGCATGCGCGGCGATCTTGTAGGTGATCACGCCGGTCTTCACGTCGTCGCGGTTCGGCAGGCCCAGGTGCTCCTTGGGGGTGACGTAGCACAGCATCGCCGTGCCGTGCTGGGCGATGGGGGCCGCCCCGATGGCACTGGTGATGTGGTCGTACCCCGGCGCGATGTCGGTGCTCAGCGGGCCGAGCGTGTAGAAGGGCGCCCCGTGGCACCACTCCTGCTCCAGGTCCACGTTCTCCTTCACCAGGTGCAGCGGCACGTGGCCGGGGCCCTCCACCATCACCTGCACGTCGTGCTCCCACGCGCGCTGCGTGAGCTCGCCCAGGGTGCGCAGCTCGGCCAGCTGGGCGGCGTCGTTGGCGTCGGCCAGCGAACCGGGGCGCAGGCCGTCACCCAGGGAGAAGGCCACGTCGTGGGCGGCGAAGATCTCGCACAGCTCGTCGAAGTGCTCGTAGAGGAAGGACTCCTGCCGGTGGGCCATGCACCAGCCGGCCATGATCGACCCGCCCCGGCTCACGATGCCGGTGACGCGCCCGGCGGTCAGGGGCACGAACTCGCGCTTCACGCCGGCGTGGATGGTCATGTAGTCCACGCCCTGCTCGGCCTGCTCGACGACGGTGTCGCGGAAGACCTCCCAGGTGAGGTCCTCCGCCACGCCGGCCACCTTCTCCAGGGCCTGGTAGATGGGCACGGTGCCGATGGGCACCGGCGAGTTGCGCAGGATCCACTCGCGGGTGGTGTGGATGTCGTCTCCAGTGGAGAGGTCCATCACGGTGTCGGCACCCCACCGGGTGGCCCAGGACATCTTCTCCACCTCCTCGGCGATGGAGGAGGTGACCGCCGAGTTGCCGATGTTGGCGTTCACCTTGGTGAGGAAGGCGCGACCGATGATCATCGGCTCGCTCTCGGGGTGGTTCACGTTGGCCGGGATGATGGCGCGCCCGGCGGCCACCTCGGAGCGCACGAGCTCCACATCGCAGCCCTCGCGCAGGGCCACGAAGCGCATCTCCGGGGTCACCTCGCCCCGGCGGGCGTAGTGCATCTGGGTGACCGTGCGGCCGGGCACGGCACGGCGGGGCTGCTGGGTGCGGCCACGCCAGGCCTGCGAGGCCTCACCCCGTCGCTCGGCGGAGCGGCCGTCGTCGGCCAGGTTCCGGCCTCGCGGGGTGGGGTTCACCTCGGTGTCGCCGCGGGCCTCGATCCACTGCTGGCGGGCGGGCTCCAGGCCCACCTCGGGGTCGGAGCCGGGCCCCATGGTGCGGTAGACCACGAAGTCCTCGTTGGGGGTGCCGTCGGGCGAGTCCGCCAGGCTGATGGCGGTCATCGGCACGGTCACCTCCCCGTCGGTGCGCGTGACCAGCCGGTGCTGGGGGTGGTTCTCGCCCGTCATCGTGGGGTTCTGCTCGTGGGCACAGGTGCACGACATCGTCGTCCTCGCTTCCTCCGCCGGTGCTAACCGGTCAGGTTCGGACGGTCCGGACGGCGTCAGTCCGTTCTCAGCCCGTGCCCGAGCTCCCGTGGGGTACGTCACACACCCTACCCACCGGGGAACGCCGGACAACTCGGGGTCAGCGCGCGTCGAGCTCGCCCACCGGCCCGGCCGGCGCGGTCACCGTGCGCACACGTCCCGCTAGGCTGTCCCAGCCCCCCACCCCAGCCCAGCCCGGAGGTTCCGCATGGCCGGCGGACTCGCTGCCCTGCTCGACGACATCGCCGCCATGGCGCGCCTGGCCGCGGCCAGCGTGGACGACGTGGCTGCCGGGGCGGCCAAGGCCAGCACCAAGGCGGCCGGCGTGGTGGTGGACGACGCCGCGGTGACCCCGCAGTACCTGGAGGGCGCCGAGCCCAACCGCGAGCTGCCGATGATCAAGCGCATCGCGACCGGGTCGCTGCGGAACAAGGCGATCATCGTGCCGGTGCTGCTGCTCCTCAGCCAGTTCGCCCCCTGGATCCTGACGCCCCTGCTGATGCTCGGCGGCACCTACCTGTGCTTCGAGGGCGCGGAGAAGGTCTGGGAGAAGATCTCCGGCCACGGTGACGACGGCAAGGCCGCCGACGAGCGCTCGGAGCAGGACGAGGAGCAGGTGGTCAAGAGCGCCATCACCACCGACTTCGTGCTCTCCTGCGAGATCCTGGTCATCTCCCTCAACGAGGTGACCGACCAGTCCCTGCTGAGCCGCGGACTGATCCTGGTCGTGGTGGCGCTGCTCATGACCGTCGGGGTCTACGGCGCGGTCGCCCTCATCGTGAAGATGGACGACGTGGGCCTGCACCTGGCCCAGAAGAACGACGAGGGCTCGGCGGGCCACAGGCTGGGCCGCGGCATGGTCAAGGCCATGCCCACCGTGCTGGACATCATCGGCTTCGTCGGGATGCTGGCCATGCTCTGGGTGGGTGGCCACATCATCATGGTCGGCATCGACGAGTACGGCCTGAGCGCCCCCTACGACCTCGCCCACCACCTCGCCGACATGGTCGCGGGCACCCCGGTGATCGGTGGACTGCTGGCCTGGCTCGCCGACACCCTGGTGGCGATGGCACTGGGCCTCGTCTGGGGCGCGATCATCGTGGCGGTGCTGCACGTGCTGCCCTTCGGCCCGTTCGCCCACGAGGTGGAGCACGGCAAGCACGGCAGCGGCTACCGCCGCGACGAGAAGGACAAGGAGGCCGGGCGCGAGCCGGCCCACGCAGCGGCCGGCGCCGGCACCGGCGCGCAGCTCACGGACGACGAGGCCTCGGCCGACGGTGCCACCCGGGCCCCGCAGGACTGACAGCAGTGCATCCTCCCGTCGTGCCGCGGCGCCCGTCCCCTCTGGGCGGGCGCCGTCCGCATCGTGACGAGCTGGCCCAGTTCGCCGACGAGACGGTCGACGACGTGCTGCACGATGCGGTGCGACTCCTCATCGTGGGCGTGAACCCCGGGCTCTGGACGGCGGCGGTCAACGCCCCCTTCGCCCGCCCGGGCAACCGCTTCTGGCCCTCGCTCCACCGGGCGGGCCTGACCGACCACCAGCTGGACGTGACCCACGGACTGTCCGATGCGGACGCGGCCCACCTGCGCGAGCGCGGCATCGGCATCACCAACCTGGTGGCACGGGCCTCGGTGCGCGCCGACGAGCTCGGCACCGAGGAACTGCGCCAGGGGCACCACCGCCTGGAGGGCCTGGTGCAGGGACTGCACGCCGGCACGGGGCGGCTCCCCGTGGTGGCGGTCGCGGGGATCACGGCCTTCCGGACGGCCTGGGGCGACCGCGACGCCCAGCTCGGCCGCCAAGAGGGGCGGGTCGCCGGCGCCCCCTTGTGGGTGGTGCCGCAGCCCTCGGGGCTCAACGCGCACGAGAACATCGACACCCTGGCCGACAAGTGGCGCCAGGTGGCCGCCGAGGTCGACTGGCCGGCGGGCCTCAGCCGTCGACGACCTTCAGGCCGATGACGCAGCCGATCAGGCCCAGCAGGAGCAGCAGCTTGGCGATGCTGAACGACTCCTCACCGGTGGCGACGGCGTAGGCCACGGTGGTCGAGGCACCCACGGCCACCCACACGGCGTAGGCGGTGCCGGTGGGCAGGTCCTTCATCGCCCACCACAGTCCCCCAACGAGACGGCGCTGCCGAGCACGAAGGCCGTGATGGCCCCGGCGCTCTGCGGTCCCTCGATCTTCCCCAGGGCGGTGGCCCAGACGGCCTCGAACAGCCCAGAGAGCACCCACACGATCCACGACATGACGATTCTCCTCGTGGACGTCTTGTCGCGTGTCCGGGTACGACCACCCTCGTCCGGGAGCCGGTCGGGCTCACGGGGAGGTGTAGCCGCCGTCGACCAGGTGGTAGCTGCCGGTGATGAAGGACGCGTCGTCCGAGAGCAGGAAGGTCACCAGGTGCGCGACCTCCTCGGCCTTGCCCAGCCGCCCGATGGGGTGGAGCGCCACCAGGCCCTCGCGGGCGCTGTCGTCCAGGCCCTGGAGCAGCGGGGTGTCGATGTAGGCCGGACCCACCGCGTTGATGCGCACACCACGCGACCCGTAGTCCACGCCGGCCTGCTTGGTGAGCCCCACCACGCCGTGCTTGGACGCGGTGTAAGCCGAGTTGCCCACCCCCGTGGCCACGGTGCCGTGGATGGAGGCCATGTTGACGATGGAACCGCCGCCAGCTGCCTCGATGGCGGGCAGCTCGTAGCGCATGCCGTAGAGCACGCCATTGAGGTTGACGTTGATGACCTTCAACCAGTCCTCCGGGGCGAGCTCGCCGGCCGGGTCCGTGGTGCCCCCGATGCCGGCGTTGTTCACCGCGTGGTGCAGCCCGCCGAAGGTCTCCACGGCGAAGTCCACCGCTGCCTTGTTGGCGTCGGGGTCGGAGGCGTCCTGCTCGAACGGCGCGGCCTCACCGCCGGTGGAGGTGATGCTGTCGGCCACCCGCCTGGCCGCAGCGAGGTCGATGTCGGCCACCACGACCTTGCAGCCCTGCCGGGCGAGGTCGATGCAGCACGCCTCCCCGATGCCGGAACCACCCCCGGTGACCAGCGCCACCCTGCCCTCGAAACCTGCGTACACCGTGTGCTCTGCCATGGCCGTCCTCCTGGTTGCGGTGGTGCGGGGTGCACCACCCTCGCCACCCGGTCTATCGCCTCACCGCACCGCGCACAAGGGTCGGGAGCAGTCAGGCCACTCCCCCGGTTACCTGACGCATCACATTTTCTCCACCTGTCCATCAGGAGGGTCATGCAGTTCGGTATCTTCACCATCGGAGACGTCACCACCGACCCCACCACCGGCCGCACCCCCACCGAGAGCGAGCGCATCCGCAACACGGTGGAGATCGCCCTCAAGGCCGAGGAGATCGGCCTGGACGTCTTCGCCACCTTTCTCACGGTCGCCCACGCCGAGTCCCGCGGGCACGCGCCGGCCCACGCCCACGCCGGATCCCCCGAGACAGAGAGGTCAGGATGAGGCCCACCACGTCGCCCCGCACGTCACCCGGGCACCCCTCGCAACAGGCCACCGCGTCGCGCGGGGCCCGGCGGTCCGCCGACGACCTCTTCGCGGAGTTCCGTGGCCGGGGCCAGATCGTGGCCGAGACCGTCCGCCCCGGGGCCCTCGGGGCCACGATGATCCTGGGAGGTCTGGCCCTGGCCGCCGGACTGCTGACCGTGCTGCTCGGGGTCCTGGCCGCGGCCCGGGGTGACGCGTCACTGGGCATGGCCGTCGTCGGGATCCTGCTGGTGACCCTGGGTCTGGGGGCCGCGGCCCTGTGGTCGTGGCGTCGGAGCGCGACGGCACGGGGCCGGACGTGGGTGATCGGCACCGAGGGCATCACCATCGACGGGGTGGGCCCGGTGCCGTGGGGCGACCTAGAGCCTCCCACCGAGCGCATGGAGGACGCCCCGTGGGACGAGGGCAGGCAGTTGGCCCTGGTCATGCCCTTCACACCGGCCGGTCAGATGCGCGCCGACCAGCTCGATCCCTCCCTGCGCGGTGTCCTCAACGACGCTGCCCGCCCCCGGGCCTTCGGCACCCCACGGGTGCACTCGGTGCGCATCGTGCGCATGAAGGGCACCGGTCGGCACGAGTTCGCACGCTTCCTCGAGCGCGCCCACCGGGCGGTGTTGGGACGGTGAGCCACACCGACGGCCCGTACGACCCCGACGCCCCGGAGCGCGGCGACGCCCTCAAGCTGGCCCTGATCGGCCTGGTTTTCGCCGGGATCGCCATGGCGGTGGGGCCGGACACACCCGCCGGGCGGTGGCTCGTCATCAGCAGCAGCCTTCTCTTCGCCGCTGCCGGGGTGGCCATGGTCGTGACCTCCTTCATGGAGGGCCAGCCGATGGGCCGCCGGCAGCCCCTTGCCCTGCCGGTGGGTCTGCTGACGGCGGGGTTCTTCGGCATCGGGGGCGTGCTCCTGCTCGTGCGGCAACTGCGTCGCCGCTGACGCGCACACGCGCCACCCGTCACTGACGCACGCACACTCGACGCGCCGCTGACGCACCGGCGTTCGACGCCGCGCACCGGCGGCTGCGAGAACCCCTCGGTGACTGGGCGTGTGATGTGGGACGGACAGGCCGACCTGCGGTGGTCGATGGAGCAGCTCGCCGACGAGGCCCTGACCACGGGCGCGCGCTTCGCCGACACGGTGCGGCGCGTGCTCGGCGACGACGGGGACGCCGAGCGACTGTGGGACATGGCCCAGGCGTGCGCCGGGCAGCAGCACGGCACCACGCTGGTGGTGCACCCCGACGCCGCCACCGAGGGGGCGCGACTGCTGCCCCAGGCCTTCCCCATCACGCCCACCCTGCTCACCGGGCGGGCGTTCAAGAACCTCACCAAGATCTACGGCGCCGTGCTCGTGGACCCGCAGGGGGCCTGCCACGCGGTGGGGGGGTGACCCTCGACGTCGAGGCCACCTGAGCACCCGCCCGCACCGGGCGCCCGGGCGGGGCTAGGGTCGGAGTCACGGACACCGACACGAGGGGAAGGGGCACGACATGGAGGCACTGCTGGAGGGGCGCCGCGCGCTGGTCACCGGGGGCACGCTGGGCATCGGCCGCGGCATCGCGCAGGTGCTGGCCGCCCACGGCGCACGCGTGGTGGTGACGGGTCTGGGCGAGCAGGAGTGCGAGGCCGCCCGCGCCGAGGGGATGGAGGCGCTCGTGCTCGACGTGCGCGACCCCGCGGCCTGCCGCGCCGTGGTGGAGCAGGCCACCGCCTCGCTCGGCGGGCTGGACACGCTGGTCTCCAACGCGGGGATCTACCCGCAGGCCCGCATCGAGACGGCCACCGCCGAGGACTTCGACACGATCTTCGACGTCAACGTGCGCGGCACCGTGCAGGTGGTGCAGGCCGCCGTGCCCGCCCTGCGCGACTCCGGACGGGGGCGCGTGGTGCTCACCAGCTCCATCACCGGCAACCTCACGGGCTTTCCGGGGTGGTCGCTCTACGGCGCCACCAAGGCCGCCCAGATGGGCTTCGTGCGGTCTGCCGCCATCGAGCTGGCGCGCGACGCCATCACGGTCAACGCGGTGCTGCCGGGCAACATCGTGACCCCCGGCCTGGAGGCGATGGGGCAGGAGTACATGGACCAGATGGCGCGCACCGTGCCGCTGGGCTTCCTCGGGGAGCCGCAGGACATCGGGGAGGCGGCAGCCTTCCTGGCCTCCGACGGCGCGCGGTACGTGACCGGTCAGGCGCTCGTGGTGGACGGCGGGCAGGTGCTGCCGGAGACCCCCGAGGCCCTCGGGAACTGAGCCTCAGCCGCTGACCGGGAGGGCCGCCGTCAGCGGGTGGCCCTCCCGGAGGTGCTCCTCCAGCACCACCGGGCGGCCGGCCAGGTGCCACGCCGAGTCCTCGGTGCGCCACTGCTCGAGCACGGAGACCAGCGCGTCCGGGTCCACCTCGCGCACCAGGTCCAGGGCGGCCGAGACCTCGTCGCCGGCGGAGTCCAGCCCGTCCTCCCCACCGGAGACGATGACGACGACCTGGGCGCCGAGGTCCCCCGCCGGCGACGGCGCCGGCACGGGGTAGCGCTCCAGGACCGACCCACCGGAGAGCGCGTACCGGTCCTGCGGCTGCCCGGGCGAGGGCGTGAGCGCGCCGAACCACTCCACCAGCCGTGCCTCCACACCCCGGGCCGCGGCGGCACGAGACGGCACCACCGTCAGCGTGACGCGGACGAGGTGCTCCGGGGTCCAGGGGCCGTCGAGACGGGTCACGGGCGAGGGGGCGGCATCCATGGCCCCAGTGTAGGAGCGCGGCGAGGCACCGGGCCTGCCGCGATCCTCCGAGAACGGGTGCTCAGCCGTCGACGAGCTTGAGGCCGACCACGCACCCCACCAGGCCCACGAGGAGCAGCGCCTTGGCCAGGCTGAACGGCTCCTCGCCGGTGGCGACCGCGTACGAGACGGTGGTGGCGGCACCGATGGCGACCCACACCGCGTAGGCGGTCCCCGTGGGGAGCGTGCGCAGCGCCCACCACAGGCCGCCGAGGGACACGATGCTGCCCAGCACGTAGGCCGAGATGGCCCCGTAGCTGTGCACCCCCTGGATGCGGCTCATCGCCGTCACCCACACGGCCTCGAACATGCCGGAGACGACCAGGACGATCCATGCCATGAGAGTTCCTCCGTGGTCGTCTTGTCGCGTTGCCGGGTACGACCACCCTCGTCCGGGAGCGGGTCGGGCTCGCCGGGAGGCTAGCAACGCCACCTGCCCCGACCACCCCCGCCCCCGGTGGGCGGCGAGTCCCTGCGGATCACCCTCGGACGTCGCTGGATACGCTGGGCCCCCGCCGCCCCACCCGCGGGTGCCGGCACGACCACCCGGAGGACCGATGCTGCGCAGGAGCCGTGCGATGCGCGCCGCCGCGGTGCTCGGTTGCAGCACGGTGCTCGCGGCCTGCGGGGCCCAGCCCGATGCGGCCCCCGTGCGGGCCAGCGAGGTGCCGTGGGACGCCTTCCCGGAGGACCATGGCACCGGCTCGGACTCGCGGGAGACGCGGTGTGGCCCGACGCACGGCCGACAGGCACTCGCAGACAGCCTGCCCCTCCTCCGCCCCGCCTCCGGCGACCCGGCCGTCCAGTGGACCGGCGCCGCGAGCGACTACTCGGGGTACGCCCCGTGCGCCGAGCTCTCGTGGATCCTCGTGGCGGACACCGGGGACGAGCCCACCCCGCACCAGATCATGCTCTTCCACCGAGGCCACTACCTGGGCACCACCCTGTACTCGCCCACCGAGTACCACCCCCAGGTGGCACGGGTCGACGGGTCCACCATCCGGGTCACCTACCCCTACCCGCAGGACGGTGACCCGGCCGACACCCCCAGCGGGGAGGCCGTCTCCACGTTCACCTGGGACCCCGCCCAGCGCCGGGTCCGGCACGAGGGCGACCTGCCGCCCGGCCAGAGCTGACCCCCGAGCCAGGGGTCACCGGTCCAGGAACTCCTGGACCAATGTGCGCGAGGGCACGCTCCAGTCACGGCGGGCGTGGGGCGGGCACCACCGGGTCAGCGCCTCCACGCAGGCCGCACGCTCCTCCGCACGGATCTCTCCCAGCGGGAGCATGAACGCCCAGTGCTCCTCACCGGAGGTGGTGTAGTGCCTCTCGTTGGAGATGCCGGTGATCACCGCCCGGGCGTCGCCGCGGCCCACCAGCCACCAGCTGCTCCGGCGGCGTCCCCGGGGGCGCCGCTGCAGGGCGACCACCCGGTCCCGGGCCACGAAGCCCACGTCGCACCCGGGCGTGCGCACCCAGATGCCGGGCTGGGAGAGGACGATTCCCCGTCGGCGCGTCCAGCGGTGCTTCGTGCCCGCCGCCATTGCCGCGATGACGAGGACGAGCAGGAGCGGTCCCGCGATGAGCCCGAAGGCGAGGTCGTAGCGCCCCAGGCCGTCGAGCTCACCGTCCAGCACCCGCAGCACGGCCCCGGGCCACTGCGCCATGACGGCCGCCCACAGCCCGCCGAGGACGAGGACCGCGACCGCACGCCAGACGAGGGAGCGGCGGGTGCACCGGAAGTGCTCCTGCGGCACGCCGGGGGCCGGCTCCAGGGTGTGCGCCGAGGCCGGACGGTCACCGGGCCCACCCCGCCCGCGCACCCGCTCCCACGCCACCGAGCCGACGACCAGGGTGGCGAACGGGCCGGCGGCCCACCCCACCCAGACCAGCAGCGCGTTGCCGCCCCCGGTCGGGGGCAACGACCGGGCGGGCTCGGTGCAGGTCACCACCCAGGCGCCCGCCGTGGCCACCCAGGCCATGGCCGCGGCCAGCACGGCGAGGGCCCACCGGAGGAGGCGCGCGAGGGTGCCGGTGCTGCGGTCCACCACGTCGGAGCTCGTCATGGACTCAGGGTAGGAACCGTGCACAGCACGCCCGCTCCCCCTGCCGGCGCAGCCCCCGTCCGTGCCGGGTACCGTGCGCCCGGCGGACCACGGGAGGAGACGGTGCAGGCGACGACGATGCCCACTGGGCTGGTCTGGGCCTTCCTGGGCTTCCTCCTGGTGGCCCTGCTGCGGGGGCAGGCCACGTACTGGCTGGCGCGCGGCGCCGCATCGGGGGTGGCACGCCGGGGCCGCGACGACCCCCGGTGGCGAGGCTGGGCGCAGAGCCCCACCGCACGCCGGGGCAGGGAGCAGCTCACGCGTTTCGGGTGGCCTGCGGTCACCCTCTGCTACCTGGCCGTGGGCGTCCAGACCGTGGTGCTGGCCTCCGCCGGCGCGATGCGGATGCCGTGGGGCCGTTTCACCGCCGCCCAGGTGCCCGGTGCCGCGCTGTGGGCGGGGATCTACAGCACCATCGGGTGGACGGCGTGGGTGCTCCTGGTGCGTCACGCAGTGGCCTCCGCGTGGCTGTGGCTGGCCCTGGCCGGCGTGCTCGCGGTGCTCGCGGGCACGGCCTGGTGGCGCCGGCGCGGCATCGACGCCTCGGGCGCGCAGCCGCCGAGCGCCTGAACTCAGCCGGGCAGCTCCTCCAGTCCGGCCACCAGGCCCAGCAGCACGCCCTCGTCGGAGCCCGTCACCGGCAGCTGCACGCCCAGCGGCAGCCCCTCCCGGGAGGGCACGGCAGCGTGGGGCCGAGCACGGCGTCGAACCCGGCGAAGCGGGCCTGGAACCGGCCGCGCGCCCGCTCCCCCTCCGCGCCTGCCCAGCGCAGGACGGCGCCGGGCAGGCGGTCCCCCAGGGCGGCGGTCGCGTCGGGCCACCGTCCGGGCAGCTCCAGTGACCCGGGCGACGGATAGACATTAGTTGGGGCCAGGCAGATGGCGCACCTGCCAGCTGGCACCTGGCACCTGGCACCTGGACGACAAGATGAGAACGGATGCGGGGATTGATGCACTCGCGAGACGTGGGATCGCTCACGCAAGGGTCCGACACTGGGCAATCTACGGGGAGGGAGACGCCGGTCTGTGCTTCCCCGTGAGTTCAGACCCACAGCGGGGGGCTAGTATCACCGGAGTGGGAACTTCTCCCACTCCAGTGACACTAGCCCCCCCGCGCCCCCTGCTGGGTCCGCGCCTTCCGAGAGGATTTCCGCCATGACCAACTCCTATCCCCAGAACGTCAGTCGCCGGTCCGTTACTGCCGGTACCCTGTGGTCCGCTCCGGCCGTCGCCATCGCAGCCGCTGCTCCCGCTGTGGCCGTCAGCGCGTGTGTGACGTATACGGGAGCCTTCACCCAGCCGAGCTCCTACAACCCCGTTCCGCTCAGCTACACCTTCAGGGGCTCGGACGGCTCCACCGTCACTGTCTCGTTGTCGACTGCCTCCTACGGCGGCAAGACCCTCTTGAGCAACAACCTCACCGCCGCCGGCAACGTCAACAAGGGCTACAACGGCATGGGCGACCTCGCCACCGACGGTTTGCAGTTGCAGCAGCAGGGCACTGGTGGCCAGAGGCTGACCTTCACGTTCAGCCAGCCGGTGTCCAACCTGAGTTTCGTCGTGGCTGACATCGACAACAGTGGAAAGCAGTACAGGGACTCCGTGACCCTGAGCCCCGCCCCCACCAGCGTTGTCAACGGCAGTTCACTTACCGGCTCCGGCGGTACCGGCGACCCGCTGCGTGCCACGACCACCAGTCCGGTGAACTCCGACAACAAGGCCAATCGATCCACCGTGACGATGGCTGGTCCCCTCAGTTCCATGACGGTGGACTTCTCGTCGAGCACCGGCACTGTGGCTCAGCAGATGTTCATCACGGGCATGACCTTCGAGGTCTGCTGACACCCCGGGTCTGCCCCAGACATTCTGAGGTCGGTGGCGCCCGCGCCACGGCACTGGCGCCACCGACATGTCCCGCCCAGGCAGGCCCGCCTGTCCACGCTCCCCTGCCACACCCATCACTCCGCGCGGAAGCGGGCCTCCACCGTCACCCGGACCTCCACGTCCTGCGGGGTGAGGTCGTAACCGTCGTCCGCCGCACCGGCCCCGGCTGCACGGAAGGCCTGCACCTGTCCCACACGCTGGTCGTCCCCGCCGCCGAGCAGGCCCGTGTCGGCCACCTGCAGCGGCTCCACCATGGAGAACCCGGATGCCTCGGCCATCACCTGCGCCCGCTCGCGGGCCTGCCGCACGGCATCGCGGGTGACCTCGGCGTACAGGGCGCGCTGGCTGTCGTCGGTGAGCGACCACGTGGGCGACTGCAGCGCCACCTCGTCGCGCGCCGACCACGCCGTGGTGAGGTCCGCGAGCGCCTCGAGGTCGGCCAGCTGCACGCGGACCCGGCCGGTCACCTCGTGACGGGGGTCAAGGCGCTTCCCGTCGTCGCCCCACGGCTGCCACGTACGGGTGGCCAGGGGAGCCACCACGCGGGAGCGCACGGCATCGGGGCGGCTGGCCCCCAGCTCGTCGAGGGAGTCGACGAGCTCCTGCATCACGGCGGTGACCTGCTGGCGGGCGGCGGCCCGGTCGGTCCCCTCGGCGCTGGCGGTGGCCCACAGGGTGGACAGCTCGGGTTGACGGCGGCCGGTGGCCTCACTGCGCACGGTGATCTCCATACCTCGCATTGTGCCCCCGGCCACCGACACCGCGTCGAGCCCGGGCAGGGTTGGGTCGCCGCCCCGGTCCGGGCAGGATGCCGGGCATGAGCACCCACGCCCAGACCGTCGCCCACCTGCAGCACCTGGGGTTCACCCTGCGCAACCCGGCCGCCCTCGAGGGGATCGACGACGACCCGTGGGACGTACTCACCGCCTGGGACGAGGGCGGGTACGCCTTCGACCACGTCCTGTCCTACGACGCCGAGATGGTGGAGGACGACGACGCCTACACCGCATGGGTGGCCGAGTGGGCCGAGGCGACGGGCCGCACCGCCGAGCTCACCCACCTGGCCGGCCACACCGAGCTCGACGGCAACTCCTGGCTGGAGTACACCCTCGCCGGGACGGTGCGCCGCACGGACTTCGTCCAGGAGGGCGACTGGCTGGTGCCGGAGGTGGCCGACGCCATCATCGAGGACTTCCGCCGCGTGCCGGGCCGCACGATGCTGTACCTCGACAACGGGCAGGGAGGCGTCTTCGTGTGGGTTCCCGCCGAGCAGGTCACGGCCTTCGCCGCCCTCTTCCCCGAGGCCGAGCCGGCCTGAGACGCACCCGCGCGCCCCTACCCTGTGCGCGTGGTCAACACCCTGCTCTCGGTCACCTTCGCCTGCGGCCTGTTCATCGCCGGCGCGCACGTGCTCAACCGGCGCTTCGTGGCACCCGCGTACGACGTGGTGGCCAACCTGCTGGCCTTCGTGTCGGCGACGGCGGCCTCGCTGCTGCTCCACCACTGGGTGCCGGCGTCCCTCTCGGCGATGGCGGTGGCCTGCTGGGTGCTGCTCGGTGCGCGGTCGTGGGAGGCCCACCGGACCGGGGTGCCCCTCAGCGGGCAGCGGCCTCCGACGCCGATGGGGTGAGCCGCCCGGGCAGTCGGGTTAGGTTCACGGCATGACGCCCACGTTCGAGGAGTTGGCTGCCCTGGTGCCGGACGAGTTGCTGGACCGCTCCGGTTCCGTCTTCTACTCGGGGCGCGAGGCCTTCGAGCAGCCCGGCGGGCTCTACCTCCTGGGGCTCAACCCCGGGGGCGATCCCGAGACCCTGCGCGAGGCCACGGTCCGCACGGACATTCAGTGGGCCCTCGGTGCGTCGCAGCCCAGGTGGTCCCGCTACCGCGACGAGGAGTGGGGCGCACCCGCCGGGACCAGCCCCCTGCAACGACGGGTCCTGCACCTCCTCGACCACCTCGGACTCGATGCCGGCCGAGTCCCCTCGAGCAACCTCGTCTTCGTGCGCAGCCGCCAGGAGTCCGGCATCGCCACCGACCTACCGCGCCTCGCCGAAGCCTGCTGGCCGTTCCACCAGGCCGTCATCGACGGACTCGGCACCCGTACGGTGGTGTGCTTCGGCAGCACGGTCGCCGCGCGCTGCCGTCACATGCTGGGGGCCCACGACGAGTGGGGCACCTTCCGTGAGGACAACCGACGCGGCTGGACCAGCCGGGTGCACCGCTCCCCCTCGGGCGTGGACGTCATCCAGGTGACGCACCCGGGGCGGGCCGACTGGTGCAACCCCGCGTGCGACCCGAGCCCACTGGTCAAGCGGTCCCTCCACCGGTGAGGCCCACCCTGCCTCCAGCACGTCCTTGAGCCGCGCGAGGTGGACAGGCGCTTCATCGAGGCACTGCCTCGCAGACAGTCGCACTCATGCGCTGGGACGGCGACGTCCTGGTCTGCATGCGCTGAGGGGTAGGCCCTCAGCCACGGGCGGGGTCCAGGCCCTCAGTCCCGTCGGCTTCGTCGCCGCGCTTCGAACGGACGCAAGGCACCCTCGCCGTCACCCGACCCAGGGCTCCCCGAACGGTCCGCTCGCCTGCCTGGCCCGCCTCCGGGGGGCTGGTCCACGACTGGTACCCCGGCGCCCGCGAGACGATCAGCTACCGCATGCCCACCTTCGAGGTGGAGGGCCACCGCATCGGGGGGGTCCTCTCCCACCGGGACTTCCTCAGCTGGTACCCCCACTCGGGCACCACCCTCACGACGCTGGCCGACGGCCTGGGCGACCGGTCGCGCACCAAGAGCGCCCTGCACTTCACGGTCGAGGACCCCCTGCCCGAGGAGCTCTTCGAGCGTCTGCTGGCCACCCGCCGGGCCGAGTGGCACTGACGCCCGTCAGCCGCCTGCGCCGTCCGGGTCCTGCATCAGGCCTGCTGGTGGCCCTACGTCCGGTGCCGGTACAGCACCTCGGGAGGCAGGTGGCAGGCGTCATCCGGACAGCGGGCCAGACGCTTCTAGGGCTCCTCGGCGCTGCGCACCCACCGGGTCAGGAGCCGCACCTCCACCGCGACGCGGTCCGCATCAGGGCGCGCCGCCAACCACGCGCGGGCCGCCTCCAGGTGGCGGGGATCGCGGGAGTAGACCCCGGTGCGGTACTTCTCCCCGACGTCCGGGCCCTGCTGGTTGACTGCGTACGGGTCGATGATCTCGAACAGGTGCCCCAGCAGCCGCTCGATGTCTGTGGCCCGCGGGTCGAAGCGGACGCGCACGCATTCGGCGTACCCGTCGTACGGACCGTCAAGGTGGTCGGCGGCCCCGTTGGCCCGGCCCGCCTCGGTCCAGACCACGCCGGGAAGCGTGTCGAGAAAGGCCTGCACGCCCCACAGGCAGCCACCGGCCAGGTGGACCTCCTCGGTGGGCGACTCCGCGCTGCTCACAGGACCCGCCGGCACGCGGAGACGATGTCCGCAGCCGCCTCCAACGCCTCCTCGAGGTCCTGCCGGGAGGCCGTGGGGCGGTCCGCGTCGGGGTACTCGGTGGCGTTGCGCACCTGCCGCATCCAGTCGAACTCGCCCAGGGCGGGGTCCTCCACCAGCTCCGATGCGGCCACACCGGTGTTGCGATGGGCTCCCCCGACGGGCCGCACGCGCAGGCCGTGCACGGCCAGCACGGCGGTGAGTGCCTTGCGGGCCCCGTCGTAGGCAGCGGTGAACGCCATGGCCACGTCCTCGGTGCCGCTCAGGGCGCGGGCCGTGGCCAGGTGCTGCTCGGCCATGGTCATGAGGGTGGCGGCGTGGACCGGATTCGGCTCCACGCGGTCCAGGCGGCCGCTTCGCAGCATCCGGCGCAGCTCGGTGGGCAGCTCGGGCAGGTCAGGCACGGACCTCTCCCGTCAGCAGGTCCACCATCGGGCGTGAGCGGACCGTGGCCACGAACCCGGTGGGCTCGTCGGCCTCCCAGTCCTCGACGGCCACCCGCGAGATGGTGACCTCCCGGTCGAGCTGGGCCTCCGCCCGAGTGGCCAGCTCGGCGAGCGTGCGGCGCGGGACGTCCCCCACGACGACCACGTCGACGTCGCGGGGAAAGGCCCCCTGCTCCCCGGCCCGGCGAGCCGCCCACGAGCCGTGGACCACCGCCTCCTGCACTCCGTCCACCCCCTCGAGGAGCTGCCGCAGCACCGGCACGGGTCCGTACGTCGCGGCGACGACCTCCCGCATCGGGGCGAACAGGGGGTGGTCGGGGTCGGCGGAGACCAGACGGTTGCGCCCCTCGCGACGGTCGCGGAGCACGCCGGCCTCCACCAACCGCCCCACCTCGCGGTGCACCACCGGCCCTGCGACGCCGGTGCGGCGCCCCAGCTCGGCCAGGGAGAACTCCCGGTCAGGGTGCCCCAGGGTCTCGGCGAGAAGCGCCCCCACGGCGTCGGAGCGCACGAAGGGCGTCAGGGCCGACGGTGGAGTCTTCACAGAACGTGAAGATATCTTCCGCTTGAGGGAACGGTCAACGTCACTTCGAGAGCACGATCTTCTCGGAGGACTTCGGCTGCCCCTCCGGGAAGGCGGCGACGAGCGCGTTGGCCATGCCCTGCGCCTTGGCGATGGAGCCCTCGGTGTTGTTGTGGTTGGCGTCGTTCTCCAGGAACCACTCCGGGTGCGAGCTGGCCTCGGTGGACCAGTCGTACACCCACAGGTTCGGGTACTTCTTCACCGAGTCGGCCAGCACCTTGTCGAACTTCTGCACGTTCTCGTTGGCGTACCACTTGTTGTTGGTCCACGGCATGGTCAGCGCGTTCACCCACAGCACCGGGCGGCCCTTGGAGGCCTTCATGACCGAGTCGATGCGGCCCTCGGCACCGGCCCAGGCATCGGCCTTGGCCATGTTCGCCGAGTCGTTCAGGCCCACGTTGACCACCCAGCAGCCGTCACCGATCTCGCCGGCGTGCTCCTCCATCGCCTCCGAGGCGGTGGTGTCCTTGCCGCCCTGGCCCATGTGCTCCAGCATCGAACGGCCACCCAGGATGTCCTCGATCACGGTGTCCACGCCGACGGCCTCGTAGCGCGCGGTGATGCGCTTGCTCTTGTCCGGGATGCGCGTCTCGGGGGTGTTGCCCGGGCCCAGGGAGGTGGAGTCACCGATGTGGATCACCGTCTTGCACGCCGTCTTCGTGGCCTTCGGGCGCGCGGCCTTCTTGGCCTTCGGCGCCGTCACGGAGTCCACCCCGGCCTTGCCGCCGTTCTCCTGCTGGGCGATCTCCACGACGGACTTCTGCGGCAGCTTGCCGACGCCCACCAGGGAGGCGGCCGCGACGGCGAGCACGCCCACGGTGCCCACGGCCAGCTGCGCGGCCCCGGGGCGAGCACCCCGGGCCGCCTCCGGGGAGCGCCCGGCCCGCCCGGTCACCAGGGCCAGGAAGCCGTGGCGACGGATGGGGTCCTCCACGAAGCGCCAGGACAGGGAGGCCAGGACCACGGTGGCACCCACCACGATGGCTCCGCGCACCCACGGCTGCCCGAAGAAGGCCCGCTCGGGCAGGAAGGCCACCACGGGCATGTGCCACAGGTAGATGCCGTAGCTGCGCTCACCGATCCACCGCAGCGGGGCGATGCCCATGACCCGACCCAGCATCGAGCCCGGCACGACCAGCGGCATGAGCGCGGCACAGGTCGCCACGGTCAGCGCGGCGATGCCCCAGGTGTAGAGGCTGTCGGTCTCCTGGGTGGTGGTGGCCACGAGCGCGAGGATGCCGGCCAAGCCGGCCAGGCCGATGAGGTCGAACACCCACTTGCCGGCCGGGCGCAGCTTCGCGACCACGGAGGGACGCCACACCATCGCCAGGGCCGCGCCCCAGAGCAGCCCGCCGGCGCGGGTGTCGGTGCCCTCGTAGGCGCGCGTCGAGTCACCCGAGGGGTCGGCCAGGAGGGCGAGGAGCACCATGGAGACCAGGCCGAGGGCGAAGGTGCCCGCGGCCATCTTCTTGAGCCGGCCGTTGCAGGCGGTGATCAGCCCCACCAGCAGCAGCGGCCAGACGATGTAGTACTGCTCCTCCACGGCCAGGGACCACAGGTGGTCCAGGGGGCCGACGCCCTCCTGCTGCTCGAAGTAGCTCTTGCCGGAGAAGATGACCTGCCAGTTGGCCACGTAGAACAGCGCCGCCAGGGACTCCTTGAGGCGCTGCCCCATGTTGTGCGGTTCGGCGATTGCCGTGGTGACGAGCACGGCGACCAGCAGCAGCACCACGGCCGGAAGCAGGCGGCGGAAGCGGCGGACCCAGAAGTTCTTGAGGTCCAGGTTGCCGTGCTTCTGCCACCGCGAGAGCAGCAGCGAGGTGATGAGGAAGCCCGAGAGGGTGAAGAAGACGCCCACGCCGAGCAGTCCCCCGCCGGCGAACGGCACGCCGATGTGGTACGCCACCACCAGGGCGACGGCGACCGTCCGCAGGCCGTCGAGGCCCGGGAAGTACGTGGCGGACTTGTTGACTGGGCGAGGCATGCTCGTGCTCCCCTTCGCTCGACCCGGCCGCGCCGGGGGGCTTGCTGCGATTCACTCCGCGCCGAGGGCGCCCCACCGGCAGGGC
>NZ_KV824383.1:0-4778 GCF_001816045.1 Kytococcus sp. HMSC28H12 | reverse complement strand
TGGTGACGGCCACGGTGCGGTGGGCGTCGGTGAGGTGCACCGGCCCGGCGGTGCGGTGGATGCGGTCGATGGCGCCCTCGGTGCGCAGGTCGCCGGACTGCGTGGTGACCCCGCCGGTGAGCGTGTCCACCACGCCGGCGCCGTCCAGACCGGCGAGCGTGCAGTCGGCCACGGCGCTCACGGCCAGGTAGGTGTGCAGCGCGGCCTCCACGGTGCGCGGTGCGGCGCCGTCGGGCAGGGCGAGGGTGAGTGCCATCCGCAGGGCGGCCCCGGCCGTGACGTCCAGGTGCAGGTCCACGCCATCGGCGGTGGTGGTCAGGCCCAGGCGGACGGTGCCGTCGGGGGCCACGTCGACCGAGGTGGGCTGCCACGGCTGGGTGCGGGCCGGGCCGTGCTTGGGGGTGTGGTGGCCGTCGGGGCCCGTGGCGAACCATGGTGCGCAGACCGGCACCCCGCCGCGGATCGCCTGGCCGGGTGCGCGGACGGCGTCGGGGCTGGTCCACAGCAGGTCGCGGCCGCCGGCGGGGGTGAACGAGAGCAGGTGGGCGCCCTGGAGGTCGAGGCGCAGGGTGCAGGCGGCGGTGCGGGCCACGAGCTCGCCGGCTCCCGACCCGCTGGGCTCCAGGGCGGTGCCGGGCGGCAGCGTGACGAGGTGCGCGGTGGGCGAGGCGGCGGGCGTGTCGCTCATGCGGCCAGCGTAGGCAAGGTGGTGGGGCCGACGGGTGCGCCTGCGTGGTGGGGCCGACGGTGCGGGGGCGGCGCTCGCGTGCTCGGGAGTTCCCGCGCGGCGAGAGGTTCCGAGCACGCGACCGGCGGCCCAGCCGGCCCCGCCGAGTGCCCGCGCACGACGTGCCGGGTAAAGGTTTTCCCCAGAAGTTCGGCAGGGCTGGGAGATCCGGCGGATCGCCCCTCAGGATGGGTGACATGCCACAGGGGCCGGGATCTCCCCGTGGCAGACAGCTCTGACGGCGAATTTGATGGGACACGCAGAGGGCGCCTGACGAGCCGGCAAGGGGCCGGAGTTCTACGGAACTCCGGCCCCTTGCGTTGTGTGCGGCCCGTGCTGTGCGGCCCGCCTCGTGCGTGGCCCGTGCGGGTGCGGCCTCAGCCGCGCTCGTCCTCGACGCGGTGCGCCCCGTCCGCGGCCGGAGCAGCACTGCCCGCCGAGCCCGCCGTGGCCCCCTCGGGCGCGCGCTCCCCCTCGAGCCCCGACCGGCCCTGCGTGGAGGTGACGGGCTCGCCCTCGTGGTCGTGCAGGTGGTCGGTGTCGCGGGAGTCCGGGGTGTCCTCGTCCTGCTCCTCCGGGCGCGGGTTCTCGCCCACCAGCGCCGCCATCCACCGGTTGCCCGGCACGTGGTCGATGAGTGCGGCCTTGACCAGGATGGTGGCCGGCACCGCCACCAGCGCCCCCAGCGGGCCCAGCAGGTAGGCCCACAGGATCAGCGAGACGAAGATGACCGTGGCGTTGAGGCCCACCATGTCGCCGGTGACGCGCGGCTGGATGATGGTCTGGAACACGAAGTTGATGACCCAGTAGCCCACGGCCACGATCACTGCGGCCATCGGGCCCTTCTCCAGCAGGGCGATGAGCGCGGGCGGGATGAGGCCCAGCACGAAGCCCACGTTGGGGATGTAGTTGGTGACGAAGCTGAACACGCCCCAGGTGATGGCCAGCGGGATGCCCATCAGCCACAGGAAGCCCACGTCCACCAGGGCCACGAGCAGACCGAACACCGTGGTCACCACCCAGTAGGAGCGCACCCGCCGGGCGAAGTCCCCCAGGGCCTCGGCCGCCTCGGGGCGCTCGCGGGCGATGACGCGCATGCGGTCGGGCATGGAGCCGGTGTCGAGCACGAGGAAGATCAGGCCGATGGCGAGCAACGTCAGCAGCGAGAGCCCACTGGAGAGCTGCCCGGCCACGCCCTGCACCACGCCGGCCACCTGGCCCGGCTCGATCTTGGAGGTCATCTCCTTGAGCTGCGCCTCGTCCACCCCGAAGGTGGCGAGCTGCTGGATGGTCTGGCGGTAGAGGTCCTGCCCCTGCTCGAGGTACTCCGGCATGACCTCCACCAGGCGCAGCACCGACCACACCATCGACCACGCGATGGCCACGAGCACCGCGTAGATGGTCACCAGCGAGGCCAGGGTGGCCAGCCACCCGGGCACCTTGTGGCGGCGCAGCCAGGTCACCATCGGGTAGGCCGTGATGACCAGCGTGAGGGCCAGGAACATGGGCCCGAGCAGGCTGGCCTGGGAGCGGATGCCGACGCCCAGGACGACGAGGGCGGCCAGGCCCACGAGGGCGGGGACGGGGCCGTGGCCGACGCCGGTGCCGGGGCGGCGCTCCGGGGTGGCGGTGCGTGCGGGGGTGGTGTCTGTGCTCACGGGGTCGAGGGTACGCAGGGAGGCGCTGCCCGCCCGGGTGGTGGCGGGGGGCGCGGCGCCTGCCCGGCGGGGCCGCGTGCTGGAATGGCGGCGTGTCCTCCCTCGTCGCCGCCGAGCTCGTCGCCGTCGTCATCGGGGTGCGTGACGACACGCCCGTGGTGCTGGGGGCCACCGAGCCCGACGCCCTGCCCCACGGGCCGCTGGAGCCGGCACACCGCTCGCTGCAGGCGGGGGTGCGCGCGTGGGTGGCCGAGCAGGGCGGGGTGGAGCTGGGCTACGTGGAGCAGCTGTACACCTTTGCCGACCGGGAGCCGGCGGGGCAGGGGCGCACGGTGGCGATCAGCTACCTCGGCCTGACGCGGAGCACCCCCTCACCGCGGTGGCTGGAGGTGTACGACCTGCTGCCCTGGGAGGACCGGCGCGGTGTCGCGGGGCTGGCGCCGGCGGTGGAGCGGGCACTGCGCACCTGGGCCGAGGGGGACGAGGACGCCGTGGCGCGGGTGGCGCACACCTTCGGGCTGGACGGGCAGCCGTGGGCGCCGGAGCTGGCGTTGCAGCGCTACGAGCTGCTGTGGGAGGCCGGGCTGGTGCGCGAGTCGGCGGGTGCCGGGGCGGGCCCGCGTGACGATGCCGTGGCGGCCACCGGGGCGGTGATGGTGCACGACCACCGGCGCATCCTGGCCACGGGGTTGGCGCGGCTGCGCTCCACGCTGCAGTACCGGCCGCTGATCTTCGAGCTGATGGCCGAGGAGTTCACCCTGGGGCAGCTGCAGGCCACGGTGGAGGCGCTGGCCGGGCAGGAGGTGCACAAGCCGAACTTCCGCCGGCTGGTGCTGCAGCAGGCCGAGCTGGTGGAGCCGACGGGGCGCACCAGCCGCGACACCGGGGGTCGCCCGGCGCAGCTGTACCGGTTCCGGCGGTCCGTGCACGCCGAGCGTCGCCACGGGGGCACCAAGCTGCCGCGGCCGAAGGTGCGCTGAGCGGCCGGCGCCCGGCGGGCAGTGGGCGTCACGGCGCGGAGCGTCGGGTGGCCTCCCCTCGCGTGAGGTGGGGGCTCTGCGCACGCGACACCTCACCACGCACGGGAAAGGTGCTGCCCGCACGCGGCGTTTCCCGAGCGGCGGGCACGTTTCGCGCGCCGCGTGAGGTTTCGCGTGCACCGGGGCGCGCTGTGTGAGGTGTCGCGTGCGCCGGGTGCGCGTGCGGCCCCCGCCGGCACCACCCTGTGGCGCGGGTCACGAGCACCCCTCCGCATGACCTACCCTTGTGCTCGCTCTGAGAATGTACTCACTCTGAACACAAGGGGCCGACATGATCGCCACCACCACCCACCTGGCCACCCCGCGGGTGCGCCACCGCGCCTCGCAGGCCGAGCTGCTCGACGTCGCCGCCGCCGTGGAGGCCACGCGCGAGGAGTACGAGCGCGTCCGCCACGTGGTGCCCGAGGCCGAGTGGGCGACCTTCGCGCAGGACGTGGTGGCCATCAAGGAGCTCAAGCGCACCCGCGACGCCGTGGTGCTGGCGCACAACTACCAGACCCCCGAGATCTTCCACGGCGTCGCCGACCTGGTGGGCGACTCCCTGGCGCTGGCCCGCATGGCGCAGGAGGTGGAGGCCTCCACCATCGTGCTGGCGGGCGTGCCGTTCATGGCCGAGACCGCCAAGCTGCTCAACCCCGGCAAGACCGTGCTCGTGCCCGATGCGGGGGCCGGCTGCTCGCTGGCCGACGGCATCACCCCCGAGGACGTGCTGGCCCTGCGCGCCGCCCACCCCGGCGTGCCCGTGGTCACCTACGTCAACTCCTCCGCGGCGGTGAAGGCCGTGAGCGACGTGTGCTGCACCAGCGGCAACGTGGAGCGGATCGTGCGCCACCTGGGGGCCGAGAAGATCATCTGCGTGCCCGACGAGTACCTGGCCCGCAACGTCGCCGAGGCCACCGGGGTGGAGGTCATCACCCACCCGGCGCGCTGCGAGGTGCACGAGCGGTTCTCCGTGGCCGACGTGGAGCAGATCCGCGCCGAGCGCCCCGGCATCACCGTGGTGGCGCACCCGGAGTGCCACCCGGACGTGGTCGCCGCCGCCGACGTGGCGGGGTCCACCGCGCACATGCTCGACTACGTGCGCACGCAGCGGCCCGCCCAGGTGGCGCTCATCACCGAGTGCTCGATGGCGGACAACATCCGCGCCGCCCAGCCGGAGACCGAGTACGTGCAGCCGTGCAACCTGTGCCCGCACATGCGGCGCTCCACGCTCGCGGGCATCCGGGCCGCGCTGGAGACCGGCGGGCCCGAGGTGGTGCTCGAGGAGTCCACGGCCGCGGCGGCGCGCCGGGCGGTCGAGCGGATGCTGGAGCTCTCGTGACGCACGCGAGGGGCGCGGGCGCGACGGGGGCC
>NZ_KV824382.1:0-3057 GCF_001816045.1 Kytococcus sp. HMSC28H12 | reverse complement strand
GGAGCTGTGTGACGCCCTGCCGGCCGCGGTGCATCCCCGCCTGTGGACGACGCGCGGCGTGGGGCCGGCCTGTGGTGCGACGCTGGCCCGGTGGGCGGGCAGAAGGCACGGGCGGCGCGCAGGGCGAGGCGACGTGAGGAGCTGCGGCAGCAACGGTGGCAGGCCGCGGTCAGCGCAGCGACGGCGCTCGCGTGCGAGGGCGGCCGCGCAGCGGTGACGACGCGGGCCCTGGTGGCGCGGGTCGGGTTCAGCCAACCGGTCCTCTACGAGTCCATCGGGTCCATGGCCGACCTGTGGGAGGAGGTGACGCGGCGCGCCGTGCAGGTGCTGGGCGACGAGCTCGAGGTCCTCGACGGGCTCCCCACCCCCGAGGCCTTCCTGCTGCACCTCGTGTGGTTCGCCCGTGAGCGGCCGGGGCTCCACGACGCGATCTGGGTCGACGGGGTGGCTCCACCGTGGCTGACCGACTGGCTCGTCGAGAGCCGGGAGGCCGTCGGTGGTCCGCCCGCATCCACCTCGGGCGGGGTGCGGGCGCAGGCGGTCATCGCACTGGCGACGGTCCAGGGGCTCGTGCTGCGGGAGCGGTCGGGTCCCGGGTCGCCCGAGGAGTCCCGGGCCGCCGTCGCCGAGCTCGTCGCGCTGCTGGGGTGGACGGACCCTCAGGCGGCGCGCCAGTAGGCCAGCGCCGTCACGCGCTCCTTGGGCACGCCGACCTCCTTGCGCAGGTGCTTGCCCAGCTCGCGGCAGGTGGCGGCCTCCGGGGCCAGCCAGAACCAGTCGTCGGCCGGGTCGTGGCCGGCCTCCCGGCGGGCGGCCACGGCGGAGGTCACGGCATCGGGCAGGTGGCGGCCGGTGCCGCGCTCCAGGCGGTGCACCTCCACGTCCACCCGTGACGTGACGTGGATGCGCTGCTCGGAGGCGTCCTGCACCTCGAGCCAGACGGTGGCCGGTGTGGTGGGCAGCGCGTCGAGCACGGTGCGGATCGCCGGGATGCTCGCCGCGTCGCCCACCAGGTGCAGGTGCTCCACCTCGCCGTCGGGGGCGCGGAAGCCGGTGCCCTGCACGGTGGCCTCGAGCTCCAGGCCCGGTGCGGCGCCGGCCAAGGTGCGGGCGGCCACGCCGTCGTGCACGTGCACCTCGATGCTGAAGGTGCCGTCGGCCTGCGGGTCGATGACCGTGTAGGCGCGCTGGTGGGGCTTGCCGCGGTCGTCGGTGAACCACAGCCGCACCCACATGGTGGGGTGCCACTCCACGGCCCGCAGCAGCTCGGCGCCTTCGAGCCGGAGCCGCACGAAGGTGGGGGTGACCTGTGTGGACTCGAGCACGCGGACCCGGAAGTCCTTGGCGCCGTAGACCTTCAGGACGGCGCCCTGCCAGCCGCGATGCATGTGCTTCCTCCGTGGGATCGGGACCCGCCGCGCGGGAGTGCTGTTGAGGCAAGCCTAACCTGTGTGGCAGGGTGCGGCCTCGGTCACGTGGCCGACCCGGCCATGCGGCCCGGTGTCCGCCCCACCCCGCCGGTCGGTGGCCGCACCGTCCCCCGCATCGACCAGGAAGGCACGCATGTTCCTCACCTCCGCCTCCGGCCCGGCCTACGCCGACGCCGTGCAGCAGGCCGCGCAGCTGGTGCAACGCCACCTGGGGCGCACCGACCGCCCCGCCACCGGTGGGCGTGCCGCCCCCGTGGATGAGGTGGTGGCGCGCGTCGAGGGGGTCGACCTCGACACCCCCGCCCCCGGCGGCCTGGCCGAGGTGCTGCAGGAGGTCGACGACCTGTTCGTGCGCGACAGCATCGCCTTCGCCGACCCCCGATACGTGGCGCACCTGAACTGCCCGGTGACCCTGAGCTCCGTGGCCGCCGACGTGGTGACCAGCGCGCTCAACCCGTCCGTGGACACCTGGGACCAGAGCGTGGGTGCCACCGCCATGGAGTGCCGCCTCGTGGAGTGGACCTGCGAGCGCCTCGGCCTGGTGGCCGGCGACGGCGTGTTCACCCCCGGGGGCACCCTGAGCAACCTGCAGGCCCTGGTGGTGGCCCGCGGCGAGGCGCTGGCGGCCGGGCACGACCTGGCCGACCTGCGCATCCTCACCAGTGCGCACAGCCACTTCAGCATCCTCAAGGCCGCGCGCCTGCTGGGTCTGGCGCCCGATGCCGTGGTGCCCGTGCCGCTGGCCGACCACCGCATCGACCCGGTCGCCCTGGCCGTTACCGTCGACCGGGTGCGCGCCGCCGGCCACGCCGTGATGGCGGTGGTGGCCACCGCCGGCACCACCGACCTGGGCGTCGTGGACCCCCTCGAGGAGGTGGGTCGCGTGTGCCGCCGGGCGGGGGTGTGGCTGCACGTCGACGCCGCGTACGGCGGGGGCCTGCTGGCCAGCCGTCGGCGCCGGGGGCTGCTGGCCGGCATCGAGCAGGCCGACTCGGTGACCGTGGACTTCCACAAGACCTTCTTCGTGCCCGTCTCGGCCAGCGCCGTGCTGGTGCGCGACCCCTCCACCCTGCGCCACGTGACCCACCACGCGGCGTACCTCAACCCGGCCACCGCCAGCGTGCCCAACCAGGTGGACAAGTCCCTGCAGACCACGCGGCGCTTCGACGCGCTCAAACTGTGGATGACGCTGCGCACCGATGGCGCGGACGCCCTGGGGGAGGCGTTCGACACCGCCATCGACAACGCGCACGCCGTGGCCCAGCTGCTGGACGCCGACCCGGACTTCGAGATCGCGGCCGTGCCGCAGCTGTCCACCGTGGTGTTCCGGTACGCCCCGGCGCACCTGTCGGACTCCGCAGTGGACGTGCTGAACCCGCGCATCCGTGAGGAGCTCTTCGCCGACGGCGGGGCCATCGTGGCCGGGACGACCTTCGAGGGGCGGCCGTGGCTGAAGTTCACGGTGCTCAACCCGGCGAGCACGCCGGAGGTGCTGGCCGACGTGGTGGAGACCCTCCGCGAGACCGGGCGGATGCTCGCGCCGGTGGTGGGCGAGACCGCCGGAATGGCCCTCGAGCGCGAGGCGGCGGCCCGATGAGCAGCGCCCTGCGTTCCGCCCCGGTGGCCG
>NZ_KV824381.1:0-5682 GCF_001816045.1 Kytococcus sp. HMSC28H12 | reverse complement strand
TTGTTGGTCGGGGCTGAAACCATTCCCGGGGGTTGTGTTGGGGGTGGGCCGTGCGCGTCCCCATGGGGAAGGGAGAGGTGCCCCGTAGAATCGGTGTCATGACTGGCTCTGACGCGCTTGGTAGCGAGCACCCGCAGCTCCCGGGGACGCACCAGGTGGACCTCGAGGACCTTCTGGGTCGGGTGAGAGGGCTGGAGTCCGAGGTGGGTGATCTCGAGGCGTCCTTGGAGGCTCCTGCACCGGCTGGTCCCGTTCCGGGGGCGCCCGGTCACGCCTCGTCCGACTGACCCCCCCCGATGCGTCTCGACAAGGCCCTCACGGACCGGGGACTGGCCCGTTCCCGCTCCCATGCCCAGCAGCTCGTTGCCGAGGGCTCGGTTCTGGTGGACGGGCGTGCAGCGAGCCGTTCCTCCCAGCAGGTGGGGGAGACGAGTGTGCTCCGGGTGGCCGACGGTCGGCGACAGGGCGAGGTGAGCCGGGCCCAGCGGAAGCTCGGTCGTGCGCGATCGTTGTGGCCCCGTGTGTTCGTCCCCGCTGGCACAGCGGTCGACCTCGGGGCATCGACGGGTGGGTTCACCCAGGAGTTGCTCGACGCCGGGTGGGAGGACGTCTGGGCCATCGACGTCGGGCACGACCAGCTGGTCGACGCGCTGCGGAGCGACCCCCGGGTGGTGGTCCGCGAGGGCGTCAACGCCCGGGACCTGTCGCAGATGACCGACGCCGGGTTGCGGCGTTGCATGGCACGGCTCGTGGTGTGTGACGTCAGCTTCATCTCGCTGCGGCTGGTGCTTCCCACCATCGCGTGGCTGCTCCAGGACGGGGGAACGGCGGTTGTGCTGGTGAAGCCCCAGTTCGAGGTGGGGCCCGCCCGGGTCCGCCAGGGGATCGTGGAGCGGGGGACCGACCGGCACGAGGCGATGGCGGTGGTTCTCGACGCAGCCGCGCAGGCGGGTCTGCGTCCCCACGGTGTCGCATCCAGTGGGACCCCGGGGACCCACGGGAACGTGGAGTTCGTGGTGCGTCTGGAGACCGGGGACGCCGCGCGCGAGGTTGTCGGGGCCGCGTGGCACAGTGGGCTCCCGGATGTCGAGGACCCCTTCTGGAACGGTGACGATGACAGCGCACTCGAGCTCTGACGCCCTCGGGGCCGACCAGCCCCGTGTCGTGGTGCTCTGTGCGCACCCGGGACGTCGGGACGCCGTGGGTGTGGCCGTGCAGGTGGCGCGGCTCCTGGGTGAGCGTGGCCTGGTCGTGGCGGTTCCGCCCGACCAGGTGGAGGCGCTGCGTGCGCAGGCGGACTCGCCCATGGAGGAGCTTGGCGAGCAGCACCGCCCCGAGCTGGTGGTGGTGCTGGGCGGGGACGGGACGATCCTGCGGGGCGCCGCGGTGGCCAAGGAGTACGACGTGCCGCTGCTGGGGGTGAACCTGGGGCACGTGGGCTTCCTCGCCGAGGCGGAGCGCGAGGACGTGGAGCTCACGGTGGAGCACATCGTGGAGCGGAGCTACTCGGTCGAGCACCGCATGGCCCTCGACGTGGCGGTCTACGTTGAGGGTGAGCGCACGGCCACGGGGTGGGCACTCAACGAGGCCACCGTGGAGAAGGGCTCGCGCGAGCGAATGGTGGAGCTGGCCCTGGAGGTCGACGGGCGTCCGCTGGCCACGTGGGGGTGCGACGGCATCATCATGGCCACCCCGACCGGGAGCACCGCCTACGCCTTCAGCGCCGGGGGGCCGGTGGTGTGGCCGAACGTGGAGGCGATCCTCACGGTGCCCATCAGCGCCCACGCCCTCTTCTCGCGCCCGCTGGTGCTGGGTCCGACGACCGAGCTCGCGGTCGAGGTGGTGACGGAGTCCCCCGGCATCGGGGTGCTGTGGTGCGACGGGCGCGCGGTCAGCGACCTGCCCCCGGGGGCGCGCGTCGAGGTCTCGCGCAGCGCGCACCCGGTCCGGTTGGCCCGGCCGGCCAGTTCACCCTTCACCGACCGGCTCGTGCGCAAGTTCGGCCTGTCGGTCGAGGGATGGCGCGGCACCGCCCGGTCCCGCGCGCGGGGCCTGGACGTGGGGACCGAGGAAGGGACGCACCGATGAGCACGACCAGCCAGGACGACGCGGTGACGCAGGCCCACGGGACGGGGAACGAGCCGTGGCTGAGCACCGTCGAGATCCGCAACCTGGGCGTCATCCACGACGCCACCGTGGAGCTCGACCGAGGCCTCACCGTGGTGACCGGTGAGACCGGCGCCGGCAAGACGATGATGGTGCAGAGCCTCTCGCTGCTGCTCGGCCGGCGTGCGGAGTCGGGCTGGGTGCGCCACGGGGCCGAGGCCGCCGTGGTCACCGGGGTGTACGAGGTGCCCGGGAGCGCCGAGCGGTCGGACGCCGTGCAGGCGGTCGAGGGCGCCGGCGGCTTCGTGGAGGACGGTGAGCTGCTGGTGACCCGGCGCGTCACCACGGCCGGTCGGTCGGCGGCATCGGTGGGCGGCGCGCGGGTACCGGTGCGGACGCTCTCCGGGGTGAGTGAGCGTCTCGTGGCCATCCACGGGCAGGCTGACCAGTGGCGCCTGCTCTCGGCCGACGCGCACCGTGAGGTGCTCGACGCCTTCGGTGGGGCCCCGGTGGTCGAGCGGCTCGAGGCCTACCGGGTGGCCCGGGACGAGGTGGTGCGCCTCGACCGGGCGCTGCGCGACTTCGACGCCGAGCGGACCCTGCGCTCCCAGCGGGCCGCGTGGCTCCGCAAGGGCCTCGACCTCCTGGAGACGGTGAAGCCGGAGCCGGGGGAGGAGCAGGAGCTGCGCGAGCGCGTGGCCCGGCTGGACCACGCGGCCGACCTGGTGGAGGCGGGCCACGTGGCGGCCGGTGCGCTCTCGGGTGACCCCACCGACGCGATGCCCGAGCCCGGCGCCGTGGAGCTCGTGGGGCAGGCCCGTGAGGCGATGGAGCGGGTGGCCCACGTCGACGCCGAGGTGGGGGAGCTGCACGGCCGCCTGCGCGAGCTGGGGGTGCTCGCGCACGAGCTGGCCGCCGACCTCTCCTCATGGGTGGGCGGGCTGGACCTCGACCCCGGGGAGCTGCAGGTCCTGCACGAACGCCGTGCGGCCCTGCGTTCCCTGGCCCAGGAGTTCGGCCGTCCCGAGCTGCTGCCCGCGGGCCACCCCCTGCTCGACCCTCAGGTGGAGGTTGAGGGTCTCGAGGGTGCGAGCGGGGCAGGGGGCGCGCTCGTCGAGGGTGAGGGTGCGGCGGTGGCACCCTCGGCGGACATCGCCCTGGCCTGGGGTGAGCTGGCGGCCCAGGAGCTCGATGGCCTCGGGACCTCCGACGAGGACCGGGAGCGACTGGCCGGTGAGCTTGAGGAGGCGCGGACCACGGCGCGCGTGGCTGCCGACGCGCTCACGGCGCTCCGGCGGCAGGTGGCGTCGGACCTGGGGGAGCGGGTCACTGCCGAGGTCCGTGCCCTGGCCATGCCGAAGGCAGAGGTCACCGTGGCGGTGGAGGGGGCCCGGCCCGGCCCGCACGGCGCGGACGCGGTGGAGATCCGGATGGCCCCCAACCCCGGCGTGCCCGCCCGGACGGTGGCCAAGGCCGCCTCGGGAGGTGAGCTCAGCCGCCTCATGCTGGCGCTCGAGGTGGTGGTGGGCGACGCCGAGGGCGGCGTGCCGACCATGGTGTTCGACGAGGTGGACGCCGGTGTCGGCGGTGAGGCGGCACACGCCATCGGGGCCCGTCTGGCCAGGATCGCCGCGGAGCGCCAGGTGATCGTGGTGACCCACCTGCCGCAGGTGGCTGCCTATGCCGACCGGCACCTGGTGATCGCCAAGAGCGACGACGGGGCGGTGACCACCTCGGACGTGGCCCCGGTGGAGGGCGAGGCGCGGTTGGCCGAGCTCGCACGGATGCTGGGAGGTGTCTCCGAGAGCCGCAGCGCTCGGGAACACGCCGCCGAGCTCGTGGAGGCCGCCCGGGAGCGACGCGGGTCCTGAGGGCCCCGGCGGGGCGGTGGCGTGGCGCCGCGGGCAAGGGGGTAGATTGGCAGCCCGTGGTGGCACAGACTCGACACATCTTCGTGACCGGCGGCGTCGTCTCCTCCCTCGGGAAGGGACTGACCGCGTCCTCCCTCGGACTCCTCCTGCGTTCGCGTGGCCTGAAGGTCACCATGCAGAAGCTGGACCCGTACATCAACGTGGACCCGGGGACCATGAACCCCTTCCAGCACGGCGAGGTGTTCGTGACCGAGGACGGTGGTGAGACCGACCTCGACATCGGCCACTACGAGCGCTTCCTGGACGACAACCTCACGGCGGGCGCCAACGTGACGACCGGGCAGGTGTACCACTCGGTCATCGCCAAGGAGCGCCGCGGCGAGTACCTGGGCGACACCGTGCAGGTGATCCCGCACATCACCAACGAGATCGTCGAGCGCATGCGGGCCGCGGCCACCGTGCCCGAGGGCGCGGACCGCCCGGACGTGATCATCACCGAGATCGGCGGGACCGTCGGCGACATCGAGTCCCTGCCCTTCCTCGAGGCGGCCCGCCAGGTGCGCCACCAGCTGGGCCGCGACAACGTGTTCTTCCTGCACGTCTCCCTGGTGCCCTTCATCGGCCCCTCCGGCGAGCTCAAGACCAAGCCGACCCAGCACTCGGTGGCCCGCCTGCGCGAGTACGGCATCCAGCCCGACGCCGTCGTGGTGCGCGCCGACCGCCAGCTCCCCGAGGGCATCAAGAACAAGATCTCGATGTCCTGCGACGTCGACCGCGAGGCCGTGGCCACCTGCCCGGACGCGCCGAGCATCTACGACATCCCCAAGGTGCTCCACGGCGAGGGCTTGGACGCCGTGGTCATCCGCCGCCTCGGGCTGCCGTTCAAGGACGTCGACTGGACCGCCTGGGACGACCTGCTCACCCGTGTTCACCAGCCCGAGCACCAGGTGGAGGTGGCCGTGGTCGGCAAGTACGTCGACCTGCCCGACGCCTACCTCTCGATCTCCGAGGCGCTGCGCGCCGGCGGCTTCCACCACCGGGCGAAGGTGTCCCTGCGTTGGGTGGCCAGCGACCGTTGCCAGACCCCCGAGGGGGCGCAGGAGGCGCTGGGCGGGGTGGACGCCGTGCTCGTGCCCGGTGGCTTCGGCATCCGCGGCATCGAGGGCAAGCTCGGTGCCCTGACCTGGGCGCGCGAGCAGAAGGTGCCCACGCTGGGCATCTGCCTGGGCATGCAGTGCATGGTCATCGAGCACGCGCGCAACGCCGCCGGCCTCGAGGGGGCCTCGAGCACCGAGTTCGAGGACGCCACCGAGCACCCGGTGATCGCCACGATGGCTGAGCAACTGGAGTTCGTGGGCGGCAAGGGCGACCTGGGCGGCACGATGCGCCTGGGCGCCTACGACGCCACCCTGGCCGAGGGCTCCGTGGCCGCGACCGCCTATGGCAGCACGCAGGTGAGCGAGCGCCACCGCCACCGTTACGAGGTGAACAACGCCTACCGTGAGCAGCTGGAGTCCACCGGCCTGGTGCTCTCGGGCACCTCGCCCGACGGTGGCCTCGTGGAGTTCGTGGAGCTGCCGGCCGAGACCCACCCCTTCTACGTGGGCACCCAGGCCCACCCGGAGCTGAAGTCCCGCCCGCACCGTGCGCACCCGCTGTTCGCCGGCCTGGTGGGCGCGGCCATCGAGCGCCGGGGAGCGTCCGG
>NZ_KV824380.1:0-1086 GCF_001816045.1 Kytococcus sp. HMSC28H12 | reverse complement strand
CGCGGCCGCGAGCTGCGCGGGCCGCTGAGCACCGCGGACGCCCCCTCCCGGACCAGCCGGCACTCCGCCTTCGAGGAACTGGCGCACGCGGCCACCAGCCGGGTGGCCGCCCGGGCGGGCCTGCGGGAGGCCGACTGGGAGCTGCTGGTGCTGGTGGTGCCACCCCCGGACGTCGACCGCGCCGACCGGTGGGGCCGAGTGCAGGCCGTCGGTGGCCGGTGGCAGGTGGTGCTCCACCGGCTGGCGTTCGGCACCGACGCCCGCGGCCCGCAGGACCAGGAGCTCTTCGTGCAGGCCGTGGTGGCCGACCTGCTGGGCGAGGCCCTGGGTCGGGACCCCGAGGAGCTCGACCCCGACCGGTGACCCCGGGCGGGCTCCTGCGCACGCACCGTGACGCGCGTCGGCCGGCCCAGCCCGGGAGGTGGACCGGCCGACGTGGACGGTGCGGGTGCTCAGGCGCTGAACACGGCCCGGCGCTTGAGCTTGCGGCGCTCACGCTCGGAGAGGCCGCCCCAGATGCCGAAGCGCTCGTCGTTCTCCAGGGCGTAGTCCAGGCACTCGGAGCGCACGTCGCAGCCGGTGCACACGCGCTTGGCCTCACGGGTGGACCCGCCCTTCTCCGGGAAGAAGGCCTCGGGGTCGGTCTGGGCGCACAGGGCGCGCTCCTGCCAACTGGGGGCCGCCTGCTCGGCGAGTCCGACGATCTGAAGTTCGTGCACGGTTTCCTCCTCGACCCTGGGGCCCGTCAGCACGTGGTGGTACAGCCAACAGATGGGGTCCGACCCGCGGCGGGTGGACCGGCGGCACGCGCCCCGGGGGGGGGCCGTCCGACGCCGGAATTACACCGGTGCAACTCCCCGCGTGTCAAGCCGGCGCAGGGCCCCCTCATGGTGTATGGCCACGTCCCGCCACCGGCAGGTGCGTGCGGGGCGCGAGGCGGGGTCCGTGGCGCTCCGGGCGGGTCTCCCGGGAGGCGCCGAGCAGCATCTGCACCCGGTAGCGCTGGCCGGCGTACGGCGCCAGCACGCGGGCCAGGTCCACGTCGTCACCGGCGGTCCCGGTGAGCGCCCGGGTCACGTGCGCGGC
>NZ_KV824379.1:0-5245 GCF_001816045.1 Kytococcus sp. HMSC28H12 | reverse complement strand
GCCCGCCGTGACGTGGACGCCGCCCTGCTGCGCGCCCGCCCGCGCCCGGACCGCGCGTCGTCCCTGCTGCGCACCCCGTTCGGGCTGGCGCTGCACGAGCACCGTGGGGCCCTGCTGGGCTGGACCCTCGGGCCCTTCGTGCTGGTGGCCGCCGGGTTCGCGGGCTTCCGGCGCCGCGACGTCCCGCGCGGCTGAGCGGCGCCCGCCGCCCCCTCACTCCACCCGCACGCGCCCGTCCTCGTCGAGGTCCACGGTCTGCACCTCCACCAGCATCGGGTGGTCGTGGTCGCCGTCGCGCACCTCGCCGGTCCACCAGCTGGCCTCCAGCTCCTCCCCGTCCACCCGCAGCAGCGCCACGTTGTTGGTGAACCACGGCCCGGCCACGTCGCGCCACCGCCAGGGCTGCGCCGGCACGTGCGCCGAGCGCCCCGCCATCGCCCCCAGCGGCACGGCCAGTCCGTGGGCCAGCACGGCCGTCGCGTAGCGCATCACGGTGGGCAGCGGGTTGCGGATGGGGCTGCACACCAGCTGCAGCACGCGCATCTCCGGCGCCTCCCCGGCGGCCGCCTGGGCCCGCTCGTCGTCGGTGAGGTCGTGGTCGTCCAGCAGCGACGCGGACTCCACCTCGGACACGTACGAGTGGTGCACGTCGCCACTGAGGAAGAGCACGGACCGCGGCACCGGCCCCCGCTCACCGCGCGCCAGCTCGCCCACCATCGCGCACACGCGCAGGAACGAGGCGTGGAACGCCGCCCAGTGCTCCAGGTCCACGGTGGTGCGCAGCCACTCGGCCACGGCCGCGGCGCGCTCCCCGAAGACCCCGTTGCCCACGGCCTCGTTCCACGCCTCCAGGTGGTGCAGGCCGCGCGGCAGCAGGAAGGGCAGCGAGGTGCCCACCACCACGTGCTCGATGCCGTCGGCGCCCCGCAGCTGGTCGCTGAGCCACTGCATCTCGCGCTCGTCGAGCATCTGCCGCTCGCCCCGCTCCATCACCCGTGCGGCGCGGGAGTCCACCACGACCAGGCGGGTGGCGCCGATGTCGCGGGCGTAGGACCACCGGTAGGTGTCGGGGTGCTGGTCCACACGTTCGGCGAAGGCGTCGAGCACCTCGGTGACGTCCGGGTGGGGGTCGGTGCGCTGCCGCGAGACCACCTCCCGCCAGATCTCGTCCTGGGCGCGCTCGGCCACCGAGAGATTGCCCAGGTGCTGGTACACCCAGTACGAGCCCAGCGCCGCCACGATGCGGTCGTGCCACCAGTCGGTGGCCTCCATCTCCTCGCGCCAGGCGGCGGAGGTGTTCCAGTCGTCGCGCACGTCGTGGTCGTCGAAGATCATGAGGGTCGGCAGGCTGGCCAGCAGCCACCGCACCCACGGCTCGCCCCAGGCCAGGGAGTACAGGTGCGCGTACTCCTCGTAGTCGGCCAGCTCCTTGCCGGGCCCCTCGTCGAGCGAGCGGCGCGAGGCGATGAACTCCTGCATCGCCTCGCTCGTGGCGTCGGCGTACACCTGGTCGCCGAGCAGCAGCATCATCTCCGGCAGGGCGGGTGCGTCCTCCCGGCCGAGGGCGTTCGCCATGCCCAGGGTGCGCAGCGCGTCCACGCCGTGGGTGCGGTGCCCCTTCGCGTCGTGGCTCACCGAGGTGCGGCACGAGCCGAAGCCGAGGTCCACCGCGGCGCCGGGCGTCAGCGTGTTGAGCCGCGGCGCGGGGCGGGGGTCGTCGGCCTCGGGCCAGGCGTGGGCGTCGTCCACGAGCACCTCGTAGGTGCTGTCCAGGCCGGAAGGGAGCCCGGTGAGCTCCACGACGGCGTAGTGGTGCCCGTGCGCGCTGAAGGTGCTGGCCGATGCCGTGTGCTCCCCGGCGCGCACCTCCACCCGGGCGGGGGCGTCGGTCTCCACCCAGATCGCGGCGGACCCGTGGTCCACGTGGCGCAGCAGGGGGCCGATGACGATGGAGGCAGCCATGCGGCCAGTCTCGCAGCCACCGGGAGGTTGTCGGTGCCGGCTGCCACGCTGTGGGTTCAGCACCCTGGTGGCCACCGGGGCGCCGGCCACCAGCCCAGGAGGATGCCGTGTACCTGCCCGCCCAGCACGACGAGCCCACCACCCACGCCGAGTACGTCCGCCAGCTCGCGGAGTCGCTCCGGGCGAGCGCGTACGGCCTCACCGAGGAGCAGGCCCGCCTCACGCCCTGCCGCAGCGCGCTGAGCATCGGCGGCCTGCTCAAGCACCTGGTGCACGTGTACGCCGAGGTCGTGGGCGCGGAGGTCGTGCACCCGGACCGGGTCCCGGCGGACCCGGTCGAGGCGTTCATGGCCAGCTTCACCCTCCGCGAGGACGAGACGCTCGCGCTGACCCTGGCCCGTTTCGACGAGGTGATGGAGGCCCTCGTGGAGAACCTGCGCACGGCCGACCCGGGCGAGGTGGTGGAGCAGCCGGCCATGCCCTGGTTCGGTGTGGACGCCCCTGCGCGGGTGTGCGCGCGCTACCAGCACGTGCACGTGGTGGAGGAGCTCGCGCGCCACGCCGGGCACGCCGACATCGTCCGGGAGCAGATCGACGGCGCGACCTCTCCGGAGCTGCTGCTCGCGGTCTGGGGCCAGCCGGGCAACGACTTCGTGCAGCCGTGGCGCCCGGCCGGGGAACGGGGCGCCTGATGCCCTCCTACCGCCTCGTCGCCGACGTGCTCGCCGTCCGGGGTGACACCCCGCCCTCGAAGGTGCTCGACATCGCCCGGGAGGTGGTGGGCCGCACCCACCTGGTGGAGAAGGTGTCCCTCGACATGCCCCGTGGCGTGCCCCAGGTGACCGTGCGCTGCGTGGTGGCCGAGTCCAACGACGACGCCGAGGACCACGAGGCGTTCGACCTGGCAGCGCGCTATCTCGCGGAGATGTCCGAGGTGGTCCAGATGCCCCGGGTGGAGGTCCGGCGGCGCGTCAAGGGGCGCTTCGTCCCCATCAACCGCCCGCGCTGACGAAGGCCGTCACCGCGGCTGACGGGAGCGCCACCCGGGGTGGCCCCGGCCTCTCGTGGCCCCACCCACCCCGGCGTGACCTGCATCACGCGGGGAGTAGGCTCGCGGCATGAAGATCGCGTTCCTGGGACTCGGAAACATGGGTGGCCCGATGGCCGCCAACCTCGTCAAGGCCGGCCACGAGGTCACGGGCTTCGACCCCGTGCCCGCCGCCCGTGAGACCGCGCAGGGCAACGGCGTCACCGTGGCCGAGAGCGGCGCGCAGGCCGTGGCCGACGCCGAGGTCGTCATCACGATGCTGCCCAACGGCCAGCTGGTGCTGGACTCCTACGGCGAGATCGTCCCGGCTGTGACCGGTCAGGACGTCCTGTTCATCGACTCCTCCACCATCGACGTGGAGTCTGCCCGCAAGGCCGCCGACATGGTGCGCGAGGCGGGCCACTCCAGCATCGACGCCCCGGTCTCCGGCGGTGTGGTGGGTTCCGAGGCCGGCACGCTCACCTTCATGGTCGGCGGCACCGACGAGGCCTTCTCCCGCGCCGAGCCGGTCCTGCAGGCCATGGGCCGCAAGATCGTGCACTGCGGCGGTGCGGGCAATGGCCAGGCCGCCAAGATCTGCAACAACATGCTGCTGGGTGTGCAGATGATCGCCGTCTCCGAGGCCTTCGTGCTCGGCGAGAAGCTCGGCCTGGACCCGCAGGCCTTCTTCGATGTCGCCTCCACCAGCTCCGGCCGCTGCTGGGCCCTGGACACCAACTGCCCGGTGCCGGGCCCGGTCGAGGGATCGCCGGCCAACCGCGACTTCGAGGGCGGTTTCGCCTCGGGCCTCATGCTCAAGGACCTGAACCTCGCGCAGGACGCCTCCGAGCTGGCCGGCGTGGACACCGCCTTCGGTCGAGCGGCCCGCGACGCCTACGAGCGCTTCGTCGACATCGACGGTCCCCGGCGCGACTTCGGGGCCGTCATCACCGCCATCGAGAGCGACACGCTCAACGGCTGACCGCACGGCACCGCCGCCCCGGCGGTGCCGTGGCGCCGGACCGGAGGGCCTCCACCCCGCCGGGGGTACCGGGCGGAGCGGGGCCCTCCTACCCTGTGCGGGTGAATCAGCAGCCCGGCCAGCCCCATCCGCAGCACCCCCAGGGTCCGCCGCAGGACCCTTACGCCCCGCAACCGCCGTACGGGCAGTACGCCCACCCTGCCCCGACGGGATACGCACCGGGGCCGTACGCCCCGCCCCCTTACGCGCCGGGGCCGTACGGCCCGCCGGCCCCCGTCTCGTCGGTGCGTCCGGACGCCGAGTTCCACGAGCTCACCCGTGGCCCCCGCCGTGCCTGGTGGCGCCCCGTCGTGGCCCTGCTCCTGTGGATCCCGGTCGGCATCGTGGTGGCACTCGTCGCCATCGTGGCCATGCTCGCCCCGATGCTGTCCATCGAGAGCCAGCGGCAGGGGTTCGAGCAGGGTGGTGACGGCATGCCGGAGGTCTTCCACCCGCTGACCTTCCTGGGCATGAACGCCGGCCTGGCCGTCCTCGTGCCGGCGGCCGTCGGCGTGCTCGCCCTGGCCTACTGGATGCGGCCGGGCTTCGCCTCCTCGGTGGCGGGGCGCTTCCGCTGGGGCTGGGCGCTGCGTGTGCTCGTGGTGCTCACGCCGTGGTGGGTGCTCTACCTGCTCGGGACGGCCGCGCTGGCCGGGGAGAGCTTCACGCCGCACCCGCACCGGTACTTCTGGTGGATGCTGCTCGTGGTGGTGCTGACCACGCCCCTGCAGGCGGCCGGCGAGGAGTACCTGTTCCGCGGCTTCGTGATGCAGTGGTTCGGCAGCTGGATCCCGTGGACGTGGCTGGCCCTGGGGCTGTCCACGGTCACCTCGGTGAGTCTCTTCGCCCTCGCGCACGGCTCGTTGGACCCCTGGGTGCTCGCCGACCTGGGCCTGTTCGCCCTCGTGGCCCTGGTGATGATCGTGCGCACCGGCGGCATGGAGGCGGCCGTGGTCATGCACTCGGTCAACAACGTGACGCTCATGGTCATCTCGCTGTTCTTCGGCGGCTTCGAGGACGGCTTCGTGGGCGGCGACACCACCTCCACCCCGGCGGTCCTGCTCATGAGCGTGCTGCTGCAGGGCGTGGGTCTGGCGCTGGTGGAGTGGCAGTGGCGCTGCAGCGGGCTGGGCAACCGCACGGCCGCCGGCCCGGAGGAGCTGCTGCACCCCCGCGACCGCGTGGGGGCCGCCGCCCGCTGACCACGCACGGCCGCTGGCCGGCACGCACTGAAG
>NZ_KV824378.1:0-2616 GCF_001816045.1 Kytococcus sp. HMSC28H12 | reverse complement strand
GGGTGGTGGGCGGGGTCGGCGGGGTGGGCGGGGTCGGCGGCGTGCCCGGCATCGCGTTCTTGTCGGCGCCACCGTTGTCACGGGTCAGGCCGGCCTTCTTGCTGCACACCGGCCACGCACCGGGACCCGCGTAGGCCAGAGCGCGACGGGCCGCGGCGATCTGCTCGGCCTTGGAGGCGAGGTCGGCGCGCGGCGCCCACACCGTGGCCCCGACGCCCTTCCAGGCCACGGGGTGGAACTGCAGGCCACCGTAGTAGCCGTTGCCGGTGTTGATCGACCAGTTGCCACCGGACTCGCACTGAGCCACGCGGTCCCACACTGTCGGGTCGTAGGCGGCGTGGGCGGGGGCGGAGAAGCCGGAGGCCACGACCGCGCCGGTGAGGCCGGCTACGGTCAGGCCGCGCTGGGCCGAGGAGTTCTGGGGGGACATGAGGGGAGGTCCTTTCCTGACCGGTCCGCCGCCGGGGTGAGCTGTCGGGTTCGGGCGTCAGGAGCCCGGCCTCGCTCGGGAGGCTTCACTCCGAGTCGGCCACCCGGTGCGGTGGCCGACGGAGATGGGTGCCCCGTGTTCGCCAGCGCCCGGGAATCCGGCAGGGCGCACCCGTGGCGAACGTGGGCGGCGGGTGCGCGCAAGGGGATGTGCGTGATGAGGAGTCGCTCCCGTACTGGAGGTGCGGGCGCGATTCACAGAGTAGCGACGGACGCGCCCGCGTCAAGCCCTGGGTGGACATGTGCGAGGCCCCCGTCCACCTGTGGGTGGTCCGGGGGCCTCGGGGCCGGCTCGGCGCCGGCGGGTGGCTCACCGCAGCGGGTGGGCCGGGTGGCTCACTTGGTCAGCTCACCGAAGGTGTGCCAGAAGTAGCCGCGGTCGGTCTTCACCCAGCCGCTCTCGAGCTTCACGCCCTCGAGCTGGGTGCCGGCCTCGAGGATGCCCTTCGGCGTGTTGTCCATGCCGGCCTCCGGGCGCAGGTTCACGCCGCGGTCGATGGTCCAGGTCACGGTCTCGCCGGTGGTGTCGTCCTCGTCCACGAACGGCGTCGGGGCCGGCTCGGGCTGCGGCTTGGGGGCGGGCTCCGGCGTGGGCTCCGGCGTGGGGGCGGGCTCCGGCTTGGGCTCCGGCGTGGGGGCGGGCTCCGGCGTGGGCTCCGGCTCCGGCTTGGGCTCCGGCTTGGGGGCCGGCTCCGGCTTGGGCTGGGGCTCCGGCTTGGGGGCCGGGGTCGAGCCACCGTCGGGCATGGCGTTGCTGTCGGCGCCACCGTTGGCGGAGGTCAGACCGGCCTCGATGGAGCACATCGGCCAGGCCTTGGGGCCGGCGTAGGCCAGGGCACGGCGGGCGGCGGCGATCTGCTCGGACTTGGAGGCGAGGTCGGCGCGCGGGGCCCACTGGGTGCCGCCGACGCCCTCCCAGGCCTGCTGGGTGAACTGCACGCCACCGTAGAAGCCGTTGCCGGTGTTGATGGACCAGTTGCCACCGGACTCGCACTGCGCCACGCGGTCCCACACGGAGGGGTCGTAGGAGGAGGCGTTGGCGGGCGCGGCAGCGGCCAGGCCGGTCACGATGAAGGCACCGGACACACCAGCGGCGCCGAGGGCACGGTGGGACGAGAGGGGGAAACGGGACATGGGGATCCTTCCTGACTGCATCCGCCGGTGGAGTGAGCTGTCGGGTTCGGAACGTCAGGTGTCCCGGCCTCCGGAGGAGGCTTCACCCCGAGCGGGGAGATGACCCCGCGTACTTCCTGTGGGTCCCCCACACCCGCCAAGACCCCGGGACTCTCCCGGGCACAGCGCGTCCGTGGCGGGATTGGGCGGCGGACGCGCGTCACAAGTGACTGAAATCAAGGGTTTTCAGTTGTGCGGTGACGGCTCTTCGGGCCGTGCACGGGCAGCAACGATAGCGATGAGCCGCCCGAGGTCAAACTCAGACGCGCGTCGCTCCCCGCCTCGAGGGCCTGTTCAGCCTAGGGGCACCAACGATGTGGGCCACCCCTGTGAGAGCCCCCACAGGGCCACCACGGCCCCGGCCACCACGAGCACGAGTGCCCCCACCGCCGCCGCGGGACCGGACCGCAGCGGGGCCGCCAGCGTCAGGTGCGTGCCCCGCCGCAAAGAGGCGCTGTCGATGCCCCACCAGAGCGCCAGCACCGCCACGAAGGCACCACTGCCCCAGGCGAGTGCGTTGTCCAGACCCACCGCGGAGGGGGTCCGGAACGAGGTGAGCGCGTCGTGCCCCAGGAAGAGGTTGACCAGCACCACGACCGCGGCCCCCAGGACCGCCGGCGCGATGAGGGACGCGGCCGAGCGCAGCACGGCCGTCACCAGGTGCCAGGGAGCGGCCGCCGTGATGCGCCACGCGTCACCGCGGCGGCGCCCGCGGGCCATGAGCCGGCGCAGGTGACCCATCGCGCTGTGGTCCACCCACCGGGCCACCAGCACCCACGCTGCCACCACGGCCGTGGCCACGACCGGCCAGAGCATCGCGAGGGCGATGACCAGGAGGGCGCCGGTCAGCACCACCCACGGGAGCCGGCGCTGGCGTCCCCGCGGGTCGTAGGGGTGCAGGCGCGCCGGGCCGGGTGCCCCCTGCGGCAGCACGCTCGCTCCGTGGCCCGCCTG
>NZ_KV824377.1:0-3147 GCF_001816045.1 Kytococcus sp. HMSC28H12 | reverse complement strand
ACACCACCACTGCTGCACCCTCAGATCGGATGAGCCGACAAAGCGGGATTCACGGCCCTGGTGCTCGTCCTGGCCGCCGGGACGAACTCGGCGACGATGCTGTCCACCCTCTTGGCGGCTCTCGTGGTGGTGGATGCCGCGGTGACCCCGGCCTGTGGGTGGGTGGCCGACCGGTTCAACCGTCGCAGTGTGATGCTCTTGGCCGACGTCGGTGCTGCCGTGGCGTACGGGGTCATGTTCCTGGTGGCACCCGACCCCTGGTGGGTGTTCGGCTGCGCCCTCGTGGCGACGGTCTTCGAGTCGCTCTACTTCCCGGCATCGAGTGCGTCGGTGCCGCGTGTCCTGGAGGGAGAGAACCTCGGAGGGATCTTCGCGGCGTTCGGGCAGGCGAGAACCCTCGCAGGGATGCTGGGTCCCGCCGTGGTGGCCGGGCTGGTCCTCGTGGCCTCAGCCAAGTGGGCCTTTCTCGTGAACGCCGCGTCGTTCCTGGTCTCGGCGGTGGTGGTGCTCACCATCAAGCGCGCGTTCGGTCCTGACGCCGGTGATCCCGGATCGGAGAACGACGAGCCATCTCGTCCGGGCGGTTCGGTCCTGGGTGTGCTGCGCCGTCACCCGGTGCTGCTGGTCTTCATGGGTGTCTGGGCCACCATCCAGCTGGGAACGGGTGCGCTCTGGGTTGCCCTGCCTGTTCTGGCGGACAGGCTCGGGGACCAGTCGATGATGTATGCGGCGATGAACTCGTTCTCGGTTCTCATCAGCTTCCTCGGGCTGACGCTCTTCACCCGTGTGTCGCGGCGCCGCAGCGCCGGACCGTTGCTGGTGGTGGGTCTGGCTGGCCAGGCCCTCGGCCTGTTCGTCCTGGGGCTGGGAGCCTTTCTCGCATCTACGGCGGCGGGGCTGATCGCCGTGGGCCTCACCTTCATTGCCCTGACCATCCACCGGCTCGCGCAGGCATTCACCGGCGCGACCTCCTACGAGCTCCTTGCCGATGCCGTCCCGGACGGAGCCCGAGGTCGCGCGAATTCATGGGTCGATTTCGCCACGGTGGGATCTTTCGGGCTCGGTGTGTGGGCCGCGGGGCCAGCGGTGGACCTCCTCGGGTTGGGCCCCGCCCTCCTGACCGCCACGGTGCTCGTGGCGATCGGGACCTACCTGGGTCGGCGACTGGCGGTGGAGGCTCAGGGCGCAGCGGTTGCGAGGTCGGCCCGGGGTCGGTGACGAGGGGCGGGTCCGTGGGTGGTTCTGCCGCTCAGGCGGGGGCCACGGCCTGCCACGCCACGGTGAGTTCGCCGCGCCGTGGGCCGTGGCGCGCGTCGAGCACGGGCCAGTCGGCCGCCACGGCGCGGGCCGCCGCGGCGAAGCGCTGCCGTCGCCCCCACGTGGCCAGGTGGGCGTGGGCGTTCCAGGCGGCGTCCAGGTCGCGCAGCAGGGAGTGCACCGGCTGGCCCGGCACGTTGTGGTGGATGAGCACCTTGGGCAGTCGCTCGGCGATGGCGCTCGGCGGGTCCACCTGCGCCATCGCCCAGCTGAACGTCAGGCTCAGCGGACCGGACCGGTCCAGGGTCACCCACACGGCACGGCGCCCCACCTCGTTGGAGGTGCCCTCCAGCAGCAGGCCGTCCGGGGCCAGTCCCGCCTGCAGCTGGGCCCACGCACCGGGCACGGCCTCCTCGGGGTACTGGCGCAGCACGTTGAACGCCCGCAGCGCGGTGATGCCGGTGAGCCCGGCCAGCTCGAAGCCGCCCCGGGCGAACTCCAGTCCGTCAGTGGCCCACGGCTGGGCGGCGGCCACGCGGTCGGGGTCGATCTCCAGCCCCACCACGCGGGCACGCGGCACCACGGAGCGCACGCGGCCGTGCGTCTCGGCCGTGGTCAGGGGCAAGGCGCCGAAGCCCAGGTCCACCACGAGCGGAGCCGGGTCGGAACGCAGCACGGGGGCCAGCCGCCGCACCATCCAGCGGTCCACTCGGCGCAACCGGTTGGGGGCGGTGGTCCCGCGCGTGATGTCCCCGACCGGCCGCATGGGCCCGGAGCCTAGCGCCGCGGCCGGTGGCAGACTCAGGACCGTGTCCACGCCCCCTCCCGCACCGCCCACCGTGCTGGTGCTGAGCATGCACACCTCGCCGCTGGACGACCCCGGCGAGGGCGATGCCGGCGGCATGAACGTCTACGTCCGCCAGCTCTCGCGTGCCCTGGCCGCTGCGGCGGCCCCGGTGGTGGTGGCCACCCGGTCGGTCACCGGGGCGCCGTGGCAGCAGGACGACGAGGGCGTGGTCGTCTGGGGCCTGCCGGCGGGGGACCCGCAGACCGCCAAGGAGGACCTGCCCGCCCTCGTGCCGGCCTTCGCCGAGGCCGTGGCGTCGCGCCTGGCCTTCGAGGAGGTGACGCCGCAGGTGGTGCACTCGCACTACTGGCTCTCCGGCCTGGTGGCCCGGCGGCTCGTGGCGGCGGGTGGGGCGGCCGAGGGGGCCGTGTGGGCCCACACCATGCACACCATGGGCGCCACCAAGAACGCCGAGGTGGCCGCCGAGGCCGGGGCGCCGCCCGAGCCGCCCGCCCGCATCGAGGGGGAGCGGGCCGTGCTGGCCGCGGTGGACCTGGCCCTGGTGAGCACCCGCCGCGAGGCCCAGCAGGTGCAGGCCGAGGGGGCCGACCCGGCGGTCGTGCGTGTCATCCCGCCCGGCGTGGACGCCGCCACCTTCCACCGGGTGCCCGGTGCCGAGCGCACCTCCCTGCGCGTGGCCGCCCGCCGCGACCTGGGCCTGGGCCCGGACGCCGCGCTGCTCGTGCAGGCTGGGCGATGGCAGCCCGCCAAGGGCCAGCTGGTGCTGCTGGAGGCGGTGGAGCACCTGCACGCCCGGGGTGTGGAGGCCCACGCCCTGTTCGTCGGCGGCCCGAGCGGGTCGGGCGACGCCGAGGAGCTCCCGCGCCGCATCGAGGCCTCCCCGGCACGGGACCTGCTGCACGCCCGGGGCGCGGTGCCGCCCGAGCAGCTCGCCGGGCTCTTCCACGCCGCCGACCTCGTGGTGGTGCCCAGCCGCACCGAGTCCTTCGGGCTGGTGGCCGCCGAGGCGATGGCCTGCGGCGTGCCGGTGGTGGCCGCCCGCGTGGGGGGCCTGCCCGAGGCCGTCGGCACCGGCGGCGTGC
>NZ_KV824376.1:0-3488 GCF_001816045.1 Kytococcus sp. HMSC28H12 | reverse complement strand
CGCGCCTGACCCTGCTGCCGGCCCACGGCCACCTCCTCCGGGGGCGCTGCACCCCACCGTTCCGCGGCGCCGGCCTCGTGCCGCGCGCCGGCGACACGATAACGCCCACCACCGACGACCTGCGGCACCGACGCACACCACGGCGCCCGCCCCCGGGTGCGGGGACGGGCGCCGTGGAACTCCTACCGCCTCAGCGGTTCACCGCCTCAGGCGGCGAGCTGGCGCAGCACGTACTGCAGGATGCCGTCGTTGCGGTAGTAGGACATCTCACCGGGGGTGTCGATGCGCACCACGGCGTCGAAGGAGACGGACTCGCCGCCCTCCTTCGTGGCGGTGACCTTCAGCGTCTTCGGGCGCTCACCGGCGTTGAACGCCTCGATGCCCTCGATGTCGAAGGTCTCCGTGCCGTCCAGGCCCAGGGACTCGGCGGACTCGCCCTCGGGGAACTGCAGCGGCAGCACGCCCATGCCGATGAGGTTGGAGCGGTGGATGCGCTCGTAGCTCTGGGCGATGACGGCCTTGACGCCCAGCAGGCGGGTGCCCTTGGCGGCCCAGTCGCGCGAGGAGCCGGAGCCGTACTCCTTGCCCGCCAGCACCACCAGCGGCACGCCGGCCTCCTGGTAGGCCTGCGAGGCCTCGAAGATGGTGGTCTGCTCGCCGCCGGCCAGGAAGTTGCGGGTGAAGCCGCCCTCCACGCCGTCCAGCAGCAGGTTCTTCAGGCGGATGTTGGCGAAGGTGCCGCGCACCATCACCTCGTGGTTGCCGCGGCGCGAGCCGTAGGAGTTGAAGTCCTTGCGCTCCACGCCGTGCTCGGCCAGGTACTTTCCGGCCGGGCTGTCGCCCTTGATGGAACCGGCCGGGCTGATGTGGTCGGTGGTCACCGAGTCACCCAGCAGGGCCAGCACGCGGGCGCCCTTGACGTCCGCCACGTCCGAGGGCTCCATGGACATGCCCTCGAAGTACGGGGGCTTGCGCACGTAGGTGGACTCGCCGTCCCACTCGAAGGTGCTGCCCTCGGGGGTCTCCAGGCCCTGCCAGCGCTCGTCACCGGCGAACACGTCGGCGTAGTCCTTGACGAACAGGTCCTTGGTGATGGCCTCCTTGATGGTGGCCTCCACCTCCTCGGGGGACGGCCAGATGTCCTTGAGGAAGACGTCCTTGCCCTCGGCGTCCTGGCCCAGCGGCTGGGACTCGAAGTCGAAGTCCATGGTGCCCGCGAGCGCGTACGCGATGACCAGCGGCGGGGAGGCCAGGTAGTTCATCTTCACGTCGGGGTTGATGCGGCCCTCGAAGTTGCGGTTGCCCGAGAGCACGGAGACGACGGCGAGGTCGTTCTCGGTGATGGCCTGGCTGATCTCCTCGGTCAGCGGACCGGAGTTGCCGATGCAGGTGGTGCAGCCGTAGCCGACCAGGTGGTAGCCCAGCTTCTCCAGGTAGGGCCACATGCCGGCGGCGTCGTAGTAGCCGGTGACGACCTGCGAGCCGGGGGCCATGGAGGTCTTCACCCACGGGGCCACCGAGAGGCCCTTCTCGACGGCGTTCTTGGCCAGCAGCGCGGCGGCCATCATCACCGACGGGTTGGAGGTGTTGGTGCACGAGGTGATCGAGGCGATGGCCACGGCGCCGTGGTCGATCTCGAAGGTCTCGCCGTCCACGGTCACGCGGACCGGCTTGGACGGGCGCTGGCCACCGTTGGTGGAGATGGCGCTGCGCACCGGCTTGCCGGCCTCGGTGGCTTCCTCGGAGGCGTCCTGGGCGGGGGCGTCGGAGGCCGGGAACGAGTCGGCGAGCTCCTTGTCGACGGCGGAGCCCTGGACCTCGTTGCCCTCGACCACGTAGTTCTGCAGGTCGGCGCGGAACTGCTCGGCGGCCTTGGTCAGCTCGATGCGGTCCTGCGGGCGCTTCGGGCCGGCGATGGAGGGCACCACGGTGGAGAGGTCCAGCTCGAGGCGCTCGGAGAAGCGGGGCTCCACCGAGGGGTCGTGCCAGAGGCCCTGCTCCTTGGCGTAGGCCTCCACGAGGGCGACCTGCTCGTCGGAGCGACCGGTCAGGCGCAGGTAGTCCAGGGTGATGTCGTCCACCGGGAAGATGGCGCAGGTGGAGCCGAACTCCGGCGACATGTTGCCGATGGTGGCGCGGTTGGCCAGCGGCACCGAGGCCACGCCCTCGCCGTAGAACTCCACGAACTTGCCGACCACACCGTGCTCGCGGAGCATCTCGGTGATGGTGAGCACCACGTCGGTGGCGGTGGCGCCGGCGGGGATCTCGCCGGTGAGCTTGAAGCCCACCACGCGCGGGATGAGCATGGAGATGGGCTGGCCCAGCATCGCGGCCTCGGCCTCGATGCCGCCGACGCCCCAGCCGAGCACGCCGATGCCGTTCTCCATGGTGGTGTGGGAGTCGGTGCCGACGCAGGTGTCCGGGTAGGCGGTGAGCTCGCCGTCGACCTCACGGGTCATGGCGACGCGGGCCAGGTGCTCGATGTTCACCTGGTGGACGATGCCGGTGCCCGGGGGAACGACCTTGAAGTCGTCGAAGGCGGTCTGGCCCCAGCGCAGGAACTGGTAGCGCTCCTGGTTGCGCTCGTACTCGATCTCGACGTTCTTCTCGAAGGCGTCGGGGCGGCCGAACACGTCGATGATGACGGAGTGGTCGATGACCATCTCGGCCGGGGCGAGCGGGTTGATGCGGTCGGCGTCACCACCGAGCTCGGCCACGGCCTCGCGCATGGTGGCGAGGTCGACGATGCAGGGCACACCGGTGAAGTCCTGCATGATCACGCGGGCCGGGGTGAACTGGATCTCGACGCTGGGCTCGGCGTTCTCGTCCCAGTCGGCGATGGCCTTGATGTGCTCGGCGGTGATGTTCTCACCGTCCTCGGTGCGCACGAGGTTCTCGAGCAGCACCTTGAGGCTGTAGGGCAGGGTCGCGGCGCCCTCGAGGCCCTCGACGTCCTTGATGCGGTGGATCGCGTACTCGTTGTCGCCGACCTTCAGGGTCGACTTGGCTCCGAAGCTGTCGCTCACAACCATTCCCTTCGTCGTGCCGCCCGCGCGCAGGGGCGCCGGGTGGCCGTGGTGGTGGTGCAGCGCGCCGCGAACCGGCGCCCTGCCGTCGTCATCCATTCTGTGACCTCCGGAACGCCCGGTCCACCGAGGTGGACCTGCGTGCAGCAGCGGGGGCGGATGACCTGGAACTTTTTTATCTTGACGTCAAGAGAATATCAGAGGCCCGCCCGTCGCCGATCCCGGCCCTCGGTGGGCCGGGTGCCGTGCCCGCCGCGAGTCAGGGGCGGCGGAGCGTGGCGATCGCCTCGACGTGGTGGGTGTTGCCGAAGGCGTCGAATCCGACCACCTTCTCCACCTGCAGCCCCAGGGTGCGGGCGGTGCCCAGGTCGCGCCCGAGCGCCGCCGGGTCGCACGCCACGTACGCGATGCGGGAGGCGCCGCTGGCGGCGACCGCGTCCATGACCGCCCTCCCGGCCCCGG
>NZ_KV824375.1:0-11703 GCF_001816045.1 Kytococcus sp. HMSC28H12 | reverse complement strand
CCGGCTCCCCGGCATCGGCGACGCACCGGCACCCGCCGACCCGACGTCCCTGAAGGAGAACTCGTGAGCACCGCCCCGAGCACCCAGCCCTCGCCCCAGCGGGCAGGGCTCCCCGCGCCCGCTGCCCGCATCGTCTTCGTCGGAGCCGGCCCCGGGGACCCCGGCCTCATGACCGTGCGCGCCACCCGCGTGCTCGGCATGGCCGACGTCGTGGTGGCCGACGAGGGCCACCTCGAGGACGACTTCGTGGAGTGGATGCGCCCCGGGGCCACCTTCATGACGGTGCCGGCCGCGCAGGCCGAGCTCACCGCGGCCTCCCGGGCCAAGGAGCTGGTCTCCACCGCCAAGGACGCGGTCAAGCAGGCCGCCGAGCGCCGTGCCGAGGCCGGCGGAGGCCGCGAGGGCCAGGTGGTGCTGGCCCGCGTGGTGGACGGCGACCCGTCGATCTTCTCCTCGCTGGGCGTGGAGGCCGCCGCGGCCCGCAAGGCCGGGCTGGAGATCGAGGTCGTGCCGGGCGTCTCCGCCCTGCAGGCCGTGCCGACCTACGCCGGGGTGCCCATCGCCACCGGCACCAACCGCGTGGTGCACGCCATCGGCCCCGGCGGCCGCGTGAACCCCGCCGTGGTGGAGGACGACTCGACCACCTTGGTGCTCATCGGCAGCGCCGACGAGGTGGTGGAGCACGCCCGTGCCCTGGTGAAGGGCGGCCGCGCGGCCAACACCCCCATCGCGCTGACCGTGGGCGGCACCACCGCCCAGCAGGCCACGAGCATCAGCACCCTGGCGGACGTCGCCGAGGGCGCCGAGGAGGTGGAGGGCGACGAGGTGGTGGCCACCGTGGGCGCTTGCGTGGGCGACCGCGACACCCTCTCGTGGTTCGAGACCCGCCCGCTGTTCGCCTGGCGCGTGCTGGTGCCCCGCACCAAGGATCAGGCCGAGCCGATGGTGCGCGCCCTCTCCGAGCGCGGCGCCACCGCCCACGTGGTGCCCACCATCAGCGTGGAGCCGCCGCGCTCCCCGCACCAGATGGACAAGGCCATCCGCGGCCTGGTGACCGGCACCTACGAGTGGATCGGCTTCACCTCGGTGAACGCGGTGAAGGCCGTGCGCGAGAAGTTCGCCGGCCTGGGCCTGGACGCCCGCGACTTCGCCGGGCTGAAGATCGCCGCCGTCGGCGGCAAGACCGCCGACGCGCTGCGCGCCTGGGGAATCGAGCCCGACCTCGTGCCCAGCGGGGAGCAGTCCGCCCGTGGCCTGCTCGAGGACTGGCCGCCGTACGACGACGTGCTCGACCCGATCAACCGCGTCTTCCTGCCCCGTGCCGACATCGCTACCGAGGTGCTCGTGAGCGGCCTGCAGGAGCGCGGCTGGGAGGTCGACGACATCGTGGCCTACCGCACCGTGCGCGCCACGCCGCCGCCGGCGCCGGTGCGTGCCGCCATCAAGAACGGCACCTACGACGCCGCGGTGTTCACCAGCAGCTCCACGGTGCGCAACCTCGTGGGCATCGCCGGCAAGCCGTCGCCGAGCACCGTGATCGTCTGCATCGGCCCGGCCACGGCGGAGACCGCCACCGAGCTGGGGCTGCGCGTGGATGCGGTGGCCGAGGAGGCCAGCGGTGAGGCCGTCATCGACGCCCTCACCGCGTTCGCCCGCGGCCGGGTGGAGGAGGCGCTCGCCGCCGGCCGTCCTGTGACCCGTCCCTCGCAGGAGGTCACCAAGCGTCGGAGGAGCCGGTGAGCCCCGCGCCGGAGCGCCCCGTGCTGGGCCCGCACCGTCGCCCGCGTCGCCTGCGCACCACTCCGGCCATGCGGCGGATGGTGTCCGAGACGCGCCTGGCGCCGCAGGACCTCGTGCTGCCCGCCTTCGTGCACGAGGGTGACGCCCCGCGCGACATCTCCTCGATGCCGGGCGTGCAGCAGCACACCGTGGAGGGCTTGGTGGAGCTGGCCGTGCAGGCCCGCGACGCCGGGGTGAGCGGCATCATGCTGTTCGGCGTGCCGTCCACCAAGGACGCCGTCGGCAGCGGTGCCACCGACCCCGAGGGCATCCTCAACCGGGCCACGCGGGCGGTGCGCGACGCCGTGGGCGACGAGCTGCTGGTGATGACCGACCTCTGCCTGGACGAGTTCACCGACCACGGCCACTGCGGCGTGCTCGACGCCGCCGGCCGGGTGGACAACGACGCCACCCTGCAGCGCTACGCCGAGATGGCCGTGGCGCAGGCCCGCGCCGGCGCCCACGTGGTGGCCCCCAGCGGCATGATGGACGGCCAGGTGGTGGTCATCCGCGAGGCGCTCGACGAGGCCGGCTTCGCCGACGTGGTGGTCATGGCCTACACGGCCAAGTACGCCTCGGCCTTCTACGGCCCCTTCCGCGAGGCCGTGGACTCCTCCCTGCAGGGCGACCGCCGCACCTACCAGCAGGACCCGGCCAACACCCGCGAGAGCCTGGTGGAGCTGGCCCTGGACGAGGCCGAGGGTGCCGACATGGTGATGGTGAAGCCCGCCCTGGCCTACCTGGACGTGGTGGCGGCGCTGCGTGCGCACACCGACCTGCCCGTGGTGGCCTACCAGGTGAGCGGCGAGTACTCGATGCTGGAGGCCGCCGCGGCCAACGGCTGGATCGACCGCCGTGCCGCCGTGCTGGAGTCGCTCCTGGGCATCCGCCGTGCGGGGGCCGACGTGGTGCTCACCTACCACGCACTGGAGGCCGCCGCCTGGCTCCGCGAGGGCCGCTGACGCAGCGTCCCGGGGCCCGCGGCCCACTGGTCGCGGGCCCCGTGCGCCCCGTCCTTGCAGCGAACACTCAGGAAGGATTGAGACGGTCGTGTCCATGCCCACCCCTGTGTCCCCCGGTACCCCCGTGTCCCAGAGCGTCGCCTGGATGGAGCGCGGCCGCGCCGTGATCCCCGGGGGTGTGAACTCCCCGGTCCGCGCGTTCGGGGCGGTGGGCGGTGACCCCCGCTTCATCACCTCGGCCCGGGGCGCCCTGCTCACCGACGCCGACGGCACCGAGTACGTCGACCTCGTGGGCTCCTGGGGCCCGATGATCCTGGGCCACACCCACCCCGAGGTGCTCGAGGCCGTGACCGCGGCCGCCGCGCGCGGCTTCAGCTTCGGCACGCCCAACCCGCACGAGGTGGAGCTGGCCGAGGAGATCGTGCGCCGCATCGAGCCGGTGGAGGCCGTGCGTCTGGTGAACTCCGGCACCGAGGCCACCATGAGCGCGCTGCGCCTGGCCCGGGGGTTCACCGGCCGCGAGAAGGTCGTGAAGTTCGCTGGCAACTACCACGGCCACGTGGATGCCCTGCTGGCGCAGGCGGGTTCGGGTGTGGTCACCTTCGCGCTGCCGGACTCCGCCGGGGTGCCCGCCTCGTCGGCCGGGCAGACGCTGGTGCTGCCGTACAACGACGTGACCGCCCTGGAGCAGGCCTTCGCCGAGCACGGCCCGGAGGTGGCCGCCGTCATCGTGGAGGCCGCCGCCGGCAACATGGGTGTGGTGCCGCCGACCCCGGAGTTCGAGCAGGCGATGCGCCGCCTCACCCGTGAGCACGGTGCCCTGCTGGTCTCCGACGAGGTGATGACCGGCTTCCGCGCCAGCCCCACCGGCTGGCTGGGCCTCTCGCAGGTGGGGGACGCCCCGGACCTGTTCACCTTCGGCAAGGTGGTGGGCGGTGGCTTCCCGGTGGCCGCCTTCGGTGGCCGTGCGGACGTCATGGCGCGCCTGGCCCCGGCCGGCCCGGTGTACCAGGCCGGCACCCTCAGTGGGAACCCGGTGGCCGCCACCGCGGGCCTGACCACGCTGCGGCTGTGCACCGACGAGGTGTACGCCGCGCTGGACCACGCCCGCGACGTGCTCACCGCCGCCGTCACCGAGGCGTTCACCCGCGAGGGCATCCCGCACCGCATCGGCCGTGCGGGCACCATGTTCAGCGTCTTCTTCGGCGAGGACGAGGTGCGCGACTTCGCCGGTGCCCAGCAGCAGGACACCGCGCTGCACGCGGAGTTCTTCCACGCGATGCTGCGCCACGGCGTGCACCTGCCGCCGAGCGCCTTCGAGGCCTGGTTCGCCTCGGCCGCGCACACCGACGACGTGCTCGACCGCATCGTCACCGCCGTCGACGCCTCGGCCCGCGAGGTGCGCGCATGAGTGCGCCCACGACCGTGCACCCCACCGAGCCGCCGCGCCACGACGGGCGGGCCGACCGCACGCTGGTGCACGTGGTGCGCCACGGCGAGGTGTTCAACCCCGAGAAGGTGCTCTACGGGCGCCTGCCCGGCTACCACCTGAGCGACCGCGGCCACGCGATGGCGCGCATGGTGGCCGAGTCCCTGCGCGGGCACGACGTCACCCACCTGGTGGCCTCCCCGCTGGAGCGTGCCCAGGAGACCGCCGCCCCGGTGGCCGAGCTGACGGGGCTGGAGGTGCACACCGACGTGCGCGTCATCGAGTCCGAGAACCAGTTCGAGGGGCGCCGCGTGGGGTCCTCGAAGGGCGCCCTGCGCGACCCGCGCTCGTGGCCGGTGCTGTGGAACCCGCTGCGTCCGTCGTGGGGTGAGCCCTACCGGGTGATCGCCGCCCGCATGGACGCCGCGGTGCGCGACGCCGCCCGGGCCGCCCGCGGCCACGAGGCCGTGGTCGTGAGCCACCAGCTGCCGGTCTGGATGCTGCGCAGCCACCTGGAGGGGCGCGCCCTGCCGCACGACCCGCGCAGGCGCGAGTGCTCCCTGGCGAGCGTCACCACCATCGACCTCACCGGTGACGAGGTGTACGCCGTGCACTACAGCGAGCCCGCCGCCTCGCTGCTGCCCGGTGCCTCCCCGGTGCCCGGGGCATGAGCGCGCCGCGCCCGACGCGGGCCGGCCTGTGGACCCCCTCGCGTCGCCTCGTGCTCTCCGGAGGCCTCACCGGCCTCGGGGCGATGGCCCTGTCGGCCTGCGGCGGGGACGAGGGCAACACCGTCTCCGGCCGCGCCCGGGGCGAGGGCGACTCCAACTACATCTCCGGCGACGGCACGGTGGAGGAGCTGGATGCCGGCGAGCGGCGCCAGCCGGTGACGCTCGTCGGGAAGACGCTGGAGGGCAAGGACTTCCGACTCGAGGACGCCGACGAGAAGGTGGTGCTGCTCAACACCTGGGGCTCCTGGTGCCCGCCGTGCATCAAGGAGATGCCGGTGCTGCAGGACTTCTGGCAGGAGTACGAGAAGAAGGACGTGCTGCTGCTGGGCCTGGTGCAGCGGGACTCCGCCGAGACGGCGAAGGCCTTCGTGGCCTCCCGCAAGGTGACCTATCCCAACCTCGCCGACGACGGCGGGGCCACCCTCCGCGGGCTGCAGGGCGCCGCCTCGGCCACCCCCACCACGCTGGTGCTCGACGCGCAGCGCCGCATCGCCGCGCGCGTCTCCGGGCCGGTGGAGGCCTCCACCCTGCGCTCGCTGGTGGACCGCGTGCTGGGTGAGGGCGACTGAATGGGCCTGCAGGACACCATCGCCTCGGGCTTCCTGCCGTGGGCCATGGCGCTGGCCTTCGCCGGCGGCGTGGTGAGCTTCGCCTCCCCGTGTGTGCTGCCCCTGGTGCCGGGCTTCCTCGGCTACGTGACCGGGCTGGGCGGCGTGCAGGCCCAGGACCGGTCCGTGGGGCGCCCCCGCCTGGTGCTGGCCAGCCTGCTCTTCGTGCTCGGCTTCACCGTGGTCTTCCTCGGCCTGTCGGTGGTGGTCTCCGGGGTGAGCATCGCCCTGGCCGACGACCGCGGGCTGCTGCTGCGCGCCGGTGGGCTGGTGGTGCTGGCCATGGGTGCGGTGATGACCTTCGGGCTCGGCGGCCGTGAGTGGAAGGTGCGCTGGCGGCCTGCCGCCGGCCTGGCCGGGGCCCCGCTGCTGGGCGCCGCGTTCGGGCTGGGCTTCTCGGCCTGCATCGGGCCGGTCCTGGGGGCCATCCTCACCCTGAGCAGCTCGCTGAGCGGCTCCGGTGACGCCATCGCCCGCGGTGGCGTGCTCGCCGCGGCCTACAGCCTCGGCCTGGGCCTGCCCTTCGTGCTGCTGGCCGCCGGCATCTCCCGCGCGGCCACCGCCCTGGGCTGGATGCGCGACCACCACGGCGTCATCAGCGCCGCCGGGGGCGTGGTGCTCATGGTGCTCGGCCTACTCATGCTGGCCGGCGTGTGGGACCGGGTCATGGTCTGGTTCCAGACCGAGTGGATCTCCTCGTTCAGGCCGGTGATCTGATGGTGGGCACCCTGCGTTGGGCGTGGGCCCAGCTGACCAGCATGCGCACCGCGCTGCTGCTCCTGCTGCTGCTGGCCGTGGCCGCCGTGCCCGGCTCCATCTGGCCGCAGCGCTCCGTGGACTCCGCCGCGGTGGACCGCTACCAGCAGGACCACCCCGAGCTCTCGCGCGTGCTCGACGCGCTGCAGATGTTCGACGTCTACTCCAGCCCGTGGTTCGCGGCCATCTACCTGCTGCTGTTCACCTCGCTGGTGGGCTGCATCATCCCCCGCACCAAGGTGTACCTGGACGGCTGGCGGCAGCAGCCCCCGGCCGTGCCGCGGCGCACCACCCGCATGCCCGGCCACCGTGTGGTGGACCTGCCGGGTGCGGACGTGGACGCCACCGCCGCCGAGGTGGCCGCGCTGGGCCGCTCGCGCCGCTACCGGGTGCGCGAGGAGTCGCGCGCCGAGGGGGTCCGCGAGGTCTCGATGGAGACCGGCATGCTCCGCGAGCTGGGCAACCTGGTCTTCCACATCAGCCTCGTGGGCGTGCTCGTGAGCGTGGCCCTGGGCTACCTCTTCGGCTGGCGTGCCGAGGTGCTCGTGGTGGAGGGCGAGGAGTTCACCTCGAGCAACGGCCGGTACGACACCCTGAGCGCCGGGCCGTGGGTGGACACCCGCGACCTGCCGGACTTCCGCCTGGCCGTCGACGAGGTCGACGTCGACTTCGAGACGGACCCGGACGCCGGCAAGGGCCAGTTCGGCGCGCCCCGCCGCTTCGAGGTGGACGCCCGCTTCGACGACGGTGACGGTGAGCGCGCGCAGAAGTTCACCGTGAACGCCCCGCTCTCGGTGGGCGGCGCCCGCATCTACCTGCTGGGCAACGGCTACGCGCCGGAGGTGAGCGTCCGCGACGCGAAGGGCACCCTGCTCTACCGCGAGGCCTCCCCGATGCTGGTGCAGGACAACCAGTACACCTCCAGCGGTGCGTTCAAGGTGTCCGCCGGGGAGGACGGGAAGCAGCTGGGCCTGGCCGGGCTGTTCCTGCCCACCCAGGCCATCACCGGCGACCGCGGCCCCCACTCGACCTTCCCCGGCCTGGCCGACCCGGCCCTGGTGATGACCGCCTGGCAGGGCGAGCTCTTCCCCGGCGGCCGCCCGCAGTCGGTCTTCACCCTGAACACCGACCGCATGAAGCAAGTGCAGGGCAAGGACGGCACCCCGGTGCGCATCTTCCTGCGCCCCGGCGAGGAGTACGAGCTGCCCGGCGGCCGCGGCACCGTGACCTTCGAGGGCGTCCGCCGTTTCGCCGGCCTCACCGTGCGCCACGACCCGGGCCAGGTGCCCGCGCTCGTCTCGGCGCTCACCGGCCTGGTGGGCCTGGTGATGACCCTGACCATCCGCCGCCGCCGCTACTTCGTCCGCATCGTGCCGGGCGAGGGCGGGGCCCGCGTGGAGATGGCCGGCCTGGCCAAGGGCCACGACCCCACGGTGGCCGAGGGCGTGGATGCCCTCCACACGCAGCTGACGCAGCGCCTCGGGACCGCCCGGGCGCAGGACGAGGAGAACTGATGACCGTGCAGGGAGCGCCGATCGCGCTGCTGGCCTCGGTGGACGAGCCGATGGCCCGCACCTCCGACGTGCTCTCGGTGGTGACCATGGCCGTGCTGGCCCTCTCGATGCTGGCCTACACCGGCTACCTCGCGATGGCCGACGGCCGCCGCATGGGCACCGCCGGGCAGGTGCTGGCGCTGCTGGGCACCGGCACGCTGCTGGCCACCATCGCCACCCGTGGGCTCTCGGTGCACCGCGCGCCGCTGGGCAACATGTACGAGTTCGCGCTGGCCGCCGCCGCCTTCGCGATGGTGGGCTTCACCCTGTGGGCGTTGCGCCGCGACACGCGCTGGCTGGGCCTGTTCGTGGTGGGGCCGGTGCTGCTCATCCTCGGCGCGGCCACCACCGCCTGGTGGACCGAGGCCTCCCAGCTCATGCCCTCGCTGCAGAGCGCCTGGCTGGTCATCCACGTCACCGTGGCCACGCTCTCCATCGGTGTGTTCGTCATCGGCTTCGCGCTGGCGGTGCTCTACCTGCTGCAGCGGCGTCGGGAGGAGCGCGGCAGCGGCCCGGCCTTCCTGGAGCGCGTGCCCTCGGCCGACCGGCTGGACAAGCTCACCTACTCGGCCCACGTCATCGGCTTCCCGCTGTGGACCTTCACGCTGGTGGCCGGCGCCATCTGGGCCGAGCGCGCGTGGGGCCGCTACTGGGGCTGGGACCCCAAGGAGGTGTGGACCTTCGTCATCTGGGTGGTCTACGCCGCCTACCTGCACTCGCGCGCCACCGCTGGGTGGACGCGCCACTCGGCCTGGCTGGCCATCGCCGGCTTCGCCTGCATCATCATCAACTACGCCGTCGTCAACGTGTACTTCGTCGGCTTCCACTCGTACTCGGGGATGTGACCGTGCTGCGCTACACGCTCCTGCGGATCCTGGTGTTCCTGTTCTTCGCCGCCGGGTTCTTCCTGGTGGTCGAGCTGACCGGGGTGGACCTCGGCAGCACCGGCCCGTTCTGGGTGGTGGTCGCCGCCGCCCTGGCCTCGATGGTGGCCTCGTGGTTCTTCCTCAAGGCGCCCCGGCAGGACTTCTCCGCGCAGATCGACGACGCCATCGCGCGTCGTGAGGCGAAGCGCTCCCGCACCCAGCCGGTGAGCGACGAGGACGTGGAGGACCAGGTGACCGGCGCCCCCGCCGCCCGGCGTGCGGGTGGCGAGGACGACTTCGTCTGAGCCTCAGCGCTCCACGCGGGTGACGGCCACCTCGTACCGGCCGACCCCCGAGGTGGGGGCGACCTGCAGGAAGGTGAAGCGCCGCGGGGCCTCCACGACGGCACGCCGCTTCGTGCCGTCGCAGACGAACCGCTGGGGTGCGCCGAGGGGCGAGCCGCCCCGGCCCTGGGCGCGGAGCGCGAGGGTCCCGTCTCCGTCGCACCGCACGGTGACATGCATCCGCCGCCCCGGGGCGACCTCGGCGACGAACGCGTCCCCGCCGCCCTCGCCGGAGACGGAGATCAGCGCGTCGGGCTCCAGGGTGGGCGGGGCGACGACGCGGTACAGGCGGTAGGCGGCCCGGGCGCCGGGGTCGACCGTCACCCGCACCGAGGACCCGGGGTCCACGACGTGGGTGGCACGGCTGCCGTGGGCCGGGGAGCTGCACTCCAGGTGCGTGGGGTCCCCGAGCCCGTCGTCGATGGTGACGCGCCCCGTCCCGCCGCAGGCGACGGCCACGTAGACGCCCTCGCCCCGGGGCACCTTCACCCCGACGGTCCTCACGGTGGTGGTCCGCCCGGCGGGCAGGGTGGTGGCCGGGCGGAGCTCCTCCTCCTCGGGGCCGGCCTGCCCCAGCAGGGGGGTGGTGCTGGGCGAACCCTGCGGGGTCGGCTCGGTGGGGGCGGTGCCGTTGCCGTCGTCCCCGCTGCCGTCGTCGGCGGTGGCGACGTGGGTGGTGGGGCTCGGGCTGGCGTCGTCTCCGGAGCCGCTGGGGCCGGTGGAGGGCTCTGTGCTGATGCTGCCCGTGCTGCTGGTGGTCGAGCCGTCGGCCTCGGGCGAGCCGTCCCCGCCGGTGCAGGCACTGAGCCCCATCGCGAGGCAGAGCAGGGTGGCGGTGGTGGTGAGGCTGCGGCGCACGGTGTTCCCCTCGGCGGACGGTTCGGACTCCCAGACGGGAGTGGCCCGATCCTCGCGCCCCGACGTGCGTCGGTGGGCGGGACCGGGCCACTCGTGACCGGATCGTGATGCGGTGTCAGCGCACGGGTCTCATTGTGCGGGCCTCACTGCATCGTGCTGAGCACGGCGATCTCGTAGTGCCCCATGGTCGGGGTGAGGGCGCGGAAGGAGCTGAACGGCTTCTCGGCCGTCAGCGTCAGGTCGTGGCGCTCGCCGTCGCAGGCGACCTCCACCTCGGGGCCCACCGGGGTGCCCTGCCCGCCCCGGGTGGGGGCCAGCGTCATCGAGCCGCCGCCGTCGCAGCGGACGGCCAGCTCGGCCTGCGTGGAGCCCTCCTTCACCAGGTAGGCGACGGGGGAGCCGTTGCGGCCGGCGTGCTTCTTCTCGGCCTTCTCGCCGGGCTCCAGGAGGTCATCGCCGCCGGACGGGTCGCCGCCGGACGGGTCGCTCGGGCTGGTGGAGCCGGACGGGTCCTCGCTGGGCGCGGGCGAGTCGTCCGGGGCGGACCCCGACGGGGTGCCCACCGAGCTGGTGGGGCTGTCGGACCCTCCCGACCCGCCCTCATCGGTCCCGCACGCGGACAGGGCGAGGCCCAGTCCCAGCAGGGTGGTGAGTGTCAGTGCACGGCGCATGGCGTCCCCTTCGGGGTGGCGGACGGGCACCGGGCGGTACCCGTTCTGCCTGATGATGCGCCGCCCGACGCGGCGTGTGAACCCCACCACGGGTGGGAGTCGACCACGGGGCCGGGCGCAGCCGCGTGGGGCGTCAGCCGGTCAGCGGCCAGCCCACCACAGGCCCAGGCCCCACAGCAGGCCCAGCACCAGCTGCATGCGCCCGGTCTGGCCGAGCACACCGATGAGGGCCCGGCCGCGGGCGCGCTGCAGCACGGCGCGCACCGGGGGGACGGCCAGCGGCAGCGCGAGCAGGGCCACGACGGCGGGAGTGTGCTGCAGCCCGGAGGCCAGCACCATGAGGAAGGCCAGGCCGATGAGGCCGGCGTACAGCCTCCGCGTGCGACGGGCACCGAGCCGGACCGCGAGCGTCACCTTGCCCACGGCGGCGTCGCCCTCGATGTCGCGGAGGTTGTTGGTGAGGTTGAGGGCGGCCGCCACGGCGCCCACGCCGACGGCTCCGGCGAGCCCGGCCCAGGACGTGGTGCCGGCCTGCGTGAGCTGCGTGCCCAGGACGGCCACGAGGCCGAAGAAGACGAAGACGGCCACCTCGCCCAGGCCGCGGTATCCGTAGGGGTTCTTGCCGCCGGTGTAGTTCCACGCCGCCCACACGGCCGCCGCGCCGACGAGCAGCATCCACCAGTGGCCCGAGAGCACGCTCAGGGCGATGCCGGCCAGCCCGGCCAGGGCGAACGCGCTGAACGCCGCGGCCTTGACCTGCTGCGGCGGCGCGAGGCGCTGGCCCACCAGGCGCACCGGGCCGATGCGCTCCTCGTCGGTGCCGCGGATGCCGTCGGAGTAGTCGTTGGCGTAGTTGACGCCCACCTGCAGGGCCAGGGCCACCACGAGGGCCAACAGCGCGAAGCCCCAGTGGCCGGCGTCCTCGTGGCCGTGGGTGCCGCGTAGGGCGAACGCCGCGCCGGTGCCGACGGCCACGGGGGCCACCGCTGCCGGGAGCGTGCGGGGGCGGGCGCCCTCGATCCACTGGGCGAGCGTGGCCATGGTCGAGGGGTCCTCCTGGCTTGAATGGTCAAGGGTCGGCATGGATTCGGTCACGATGTGGTGTGATCTGTCGTCGCCTCTTGCGGACAGCGTTGGGGGGGGGGG
>NZ_KV824374.1:0-9957 GCF_001816045.1 Kytococcus sp. HMSC28H12 | reverse complement strand
TCTCGGCCCGCTCCTGGGCGGCCTTGCGCTCGGCGGCCTTCTCGGCTCGCTCGCGCTTCTGCGCGGCAGCCTTCTGACGGGCCTTCTCCGCACGCTCCTTGGCGGCCTGGCGGGCTGCCTTCTTGGCGGCGGCCTCCGCCTTCTGCTCGGCGTTGGAGCGGCTGGCGCCCTGCTCGCGGTCGTCGGCCTTCACCTGGTGGCTCAGGGCCGCGGCGGATGCCTCGTCCTGCGACGGCTCCGAGGGCAGCACCGAGGCGGTCACACCCGCGGCGGTGGCCAGCGCGGTCACAGCTGCGGCAGCACCGGCCACGGGGTGGCGGCGCAGCGTGTTCAGGCCACGACGGGCGGAGTTGTCAGGGGACACGTTCATCGATTTGTCCTTCGAGATCACGGCCGGGAAGGGACATCCCAGCCCTCGTCAGAGCTCCGACCCGATGGACGTCGGAACAGTGTCGCCACACCGCACGGGACGGTACAGCGTGAAGAGCGACCCTGAACTCTTGCGCATCACCCACACGAGGTCAAACTCACCGATGCGCCCCCTGGGGACGAGCACCCGCCCCCGTCGACCCCTCCCGGTGTTCACCCGGTGTTCAGATTCTGCGTCCTCCCGGGCACGACAGGGCCCGCCGGGAGCACCTCCCGGCGGGCCCGGGGACCTCAGGGCTCGAGCAGCTCCGTGACAAGCGCCGCGATCGGGGACCGCTCCGAGCGGGTCAGCGTGACGTGCGAGAAGAGCGGCCGCCCCTTGAGCGCCTCGATGACCGCCGCCACCCCGTCGTGCCGGCCGACCCGCAGGTTGTCGCGCTGCGCCACGTCGTGCGTGAGCACCACCCGGCTGTTCTGCCCGATGCGGGTGAGCACCGTGAGCAGCACGTTGCGTTCCAGGGACTGTGCCTCGTCGACGATGACGAAGGCGTCGTGCAGGGAGCGCCCGCGGATGTGCGTCAGCGGCAGCACCTCGATGAGGCCGCGGTCGACGACCTCCTCCACCACCTCGCGCGAGACGACCGCCCCCAGGGTGTCGAAGACGGCCTGCGCCCACGGCCCCATCTTCTCGTTCTCGCTGCCCGGCAGGTAGCCCAGCTCCTGCCCACCCACCGGGTAGAGCGGGCGGAAGACGATCACCTTGCTCTGCTGCCGGCGCTCCATGACCGCCTCGAGGCCCGCGCACAGGGCGAGGGCCGACTTGCCGGTGCCAGCGTGGCCGCCCAGGGAGACGATGCCGACGTCCGGGTCGAGCAGCAGGTCCAGCGCCACCCGCTGCTCGGCGCTGCGGCCGTGCAGGCCGAACGCGTCCCGGTCCCCGCGCACCATGCGCAGCGCCCCGTCCGGCGAGACCCTGGCCAGTCCGGACCCGGTGGGCGAGGTGAGCACCACGCCGGTGTGGCAGGGCAGGGTGAGGGCCTCCTCGACCACCACGCGCCCCTCGTCGTAGAGGGAGTCCATCTGCTCGGCGGTCACTGTCAGGGAGGTCATGCCGGTCCAGCCGGAGTCGACCGCCATCTCGTTCCGGTACTCCTCGGCGTCCAGCCCCGCGGCCGAGGCCTTCACCCGCATCGGCAGGTCCTTGGAGACCACACAGACGTCCAGCCCCTCGTCCGCGAGGTTGCGCGCCACCGAGAGGATGCGCGTGTCGTTGTCCCCCAGCCGGAAGCCCGCCGGCAGCGAGGAGGGGTCGGTGTGGTTGAGCTCCACCCGCAGCCAGCCCCCGCCCTCGGTGGGGACCGGCTGGTCGAGCTGGCCGTGCTGAACCCGCAGGTCGTCGAGGATCCGCAGGGCCGAGCGGGCGAAGTAGCCGAGCTCCGGGTGGTGGCGCTTGGCCTCGAGCTCGGTGATGACCACCACCGGCAGCACCACGTCGTGCTCGGCGAAGCGCATCATCGCGCGGGGGTCGGACAGCAGGACCGAGGTGTCCACCACGTAGGTGCGGACGGCGGTGGCCGCCTGCGCCGGGGCGTGGCCGGACGCCGTGACGGTGGCCACCTCACCCCCTCGCAGTCCGTCCCCCGTGGAGTGCTGCGTGTGACCGGTCATGACGCCTCCTGTCCCGCGCCGGGTCGACGCGGGTCGACTCGTTGACACCCCCGAATCTAGGGGTCGGTCGACACGCCGGGCGCACAGTCCGGCAGGGGTCCCCGAGCGTTGTCCAGACGTTCACGCGGCGTTCAAGCAGGGGCGGCCGGGAGCACGTCGGCCGCCTCGGGCCGGCGGTGGGCGCTCAGCGACCGAAGCGACGCTCGCGCCCGGCGTAGGCACGCAACGCCCGCAGGAAGTCGACCCGCCGGAAGTCCGGCCAGTAGGCCTCGCAGAAGTAGAACTCGCTCTTCTCGCTCTGCCAGAGCAGGAAGCCCCCCAGGCGCTGCTCACCGGAGGTGCGGATCACCAGGTCCGGGTCCGGCTGCCCGCGGGTGTACAGGTGCTCCCCGATGGCCTCCGGCGTCACCCGGTCGGCCGCCTCGGCGATGTCGAGGCCCTCGGCGTGCCACTGCCGCAGCATCGAGGCCACCGCGTCGCTGACCTCCTGGCGTCCGCCGTAGCTGATGGCCACGTTCACGAGCAGCCCGTCCACGTCCTCGGTACGGCGGACCGCCTCCTGGAGGACCCCACGGGTGGACTCCGGCAGGAGCCCCGGCGAGCCGACAAGGTGCACGCGCCAGCGCCCGCTCGCGGCGAGGTCGGTGACGGCCTTCTCGATGATGGCCAGCAGCGGCTCGAGCTCCGTGGCGGGGCGCTTGAGGTTGTCCGTGGAGAGCATCCACAGCGTGACCACCTCGATGCCGAGCTCCTCGCACCACCCGAGGAAGGGCTCGATGTTCTCGGCACCCGCCCGGTGCCCCTCCGCGGTGTCGCTCCCGCGCTCCCGGGCCCAGCGGCGGTTGCCGTCCAGCATCACGCCCACGTGGCGGGGCAGCCGGTCGGCCTCGAGCTCCTGGGAGAGCCGCTGCTCGTAGGCGCCGTAGACCAGGCCACGCACGCGGCCGGCCGAGCCTCCCGTGGACTCGCTCACGCGCCGTGGCCCCCGCGCGGTGTGGGGTCCTCAGTGGGCTCCGCACCCTCGGCAGGGTCGTCGGCGGCGGGGATGGAGTCACGGCGCGCGGTGGACTGCTGGCCCGGCACGCGGTCCTCGACCGTGTGGATGACGCGCGGGGACTCCCCCGGGCGCATGCCGGCGTGCTGCTTCTCGAGATAGCTGACCCGGCGCAGGTGGCGGGTCATGCTCCACCCCAGCGCCCAGATGGCCAGCGCGATGACGAACAGGGCCAGGAAGGCCCCCAGGCCACCATTGATGGAGACGTTGGTGTCGCCTCCACCCTGCGCGAGGAACGGTCCACCCATCACGACTCCTTGGTCCGTGCCCGGCCGTCGTGCGCCATCCGGTCCCACGACGCCTTCCGGGCGATCTCGTCGGCTTCCGCCGCGTCCGCCGGCAGACCCGCGAACAGGTCGTCCTCGGGCAGCTGCACGGGCACCAGGGACACGGCCAGCTCGTAGTCCTCCCAAGGGTATGCGCTGCGCTGCACGTCGATCGGGACGCTGAAGAACCAGCCCTCCGGGTCGATCTGCGTGGCGTGGGCGCGCAGCGCGTCGTCGCGGCGCTCGAAGAACTCGGCGCACTCCACCCGCGTGGTGAGGGTGCGGCGCGGTCGGTCACGCATCCGCTCCATCCAGTCCACGTAGGGCGACTCCAGACCGGCCGCCTCGCACCCGGCGTGCAGGGCCTCGATGCGGTCCGGGTTGAAGCCCTGGTTGTAGTAGACCTTCAGCGGCTGCCAGGGCTCGCCGGCGTGCGGGAAGCGCTCCGCGTCCCCTGCCGCCTCCACCGCCGCCATCGTCACCACGTGGGTCATGATGTGGTCGGGGTGGGGGTAGCCGCCGTTCTCGTCGTAGGTGGTCACCACGTGAGGGCGGCGCTCACGGATCACCCGGACCAGGGCCTCGGTGGTGACCTCCAGCGGCTCCAACGCGAAGCAGCCGTCGGGCAGCGGCGGCAGCGGGTCCCCCTCCGGCAGGCCGGAGTCCACGAAGCCGAGCCACACGTGGTCGACCCCCAGGATCTCCTGGGCCGCGGCCATCTCCCGGCGCCGTACCTCCACGATGTTGCGCAGCACCTGGGGGTCGTCCTGCAGCCGCGGGTTGAGCACGTCGCCGCGCTCCCCGCCGGTGCACGAGACGACGGTGACCGGGTGCCCGGCCGCGACGTAGCGCAGCATCGTGCCGGCGCCCTTGCTCGACTCGTCGTCGGGGTGGGCGTGGACGGCGAGCAGGCGGAGCTGGTCGGTCACGAGTCACCTTCCTCGTTGGGGGCGGGCGCGCCATCGGGCGCGCGGGCCGATGGACCACAATGGTGCGTCGGCCATTGTCCCCCATGACCTGGCCGCCCCCTGCGGCCGGGAGGCCGCGGCCGCGATCCCCGAGGAGCCCCGATGTCCACGCCCGCCCGCCCCCGCACCACCCCCTCGCAGCGCCGGTGGTGGGTCGTCGGCACGGTGCTCGTGGGTCTGGCCACCGCCCTGGTGGTCTGGTACGGCATCGCCCTGAACACCAACAAGCCCAACTGGTTCTACGCCGGGCACGAGAAGATCACCGACAGCTCGGTGACCGTCATCTACGACGTGCACCGTGAGCCCGACCGCCCCGTGGTGTGCCGGCTGGTGGCCGAGAACGAGAACCACGAGGTGGTGGGCACCCGCGACGTCACCGTCCCGCCCCGGGGCGCGGGCTCCACCCGGGAGCGATCGGTGGTGCAGACCACCTCGCGGCCACTGGTGGGCAACGTGACGGGCTGCTGGTACCCCGAGGGGTGACTCCCCGCCGCGCAATGGCGGAAAACGGGTACCCGGCGTAGACTCATCCCTCATACCCACGTACACCCAGGTCCGGTCGCGAAGCTGGCGGCCGGACCTTTCCGCAGTCCGGCACGGCGAGCACCGCCGGCCGGACCGCCACTCTGCTAAGGAGAGTGACCATGGCTGACGCCACCCAGGAGACGACCTACCTGACGCGCGCCGCGTACGACCGCCTGAGCGCCGAGCTCGAGCAGCTCAAGGGCCCGGGCCGCCGGGACATCGCCCAGCAGATCGAGGAGGCCCGCTCCGAGGGCGACCTCAAGGAGAACGGCGGCTACCACGCCGCCAAGGAGGAGCAGGGCAAGATGGAGAGCCGCATCCAGCAGCTCACCACCCTGCTGCAGAACGCCGAGGTGGGCGAGGAGCCCCCGGCCGACGACGGCGTCGTGGAGCCGGGCATGGTCGTCACCATCGAGATGTTCGGTGACACCGAGACCTTCCTGTTCGGCAACCGCGAGATCGCCGACGGCGACGACCTGGAGGTCTACTCCGAGAAGTCCCCGCTGGGCCAGGCCATCGACGGCCACACCCGGGGCGAGACCGTGGCCTACGAGGCCCCGAACGGCAAGCAGATCGACGTGAAGATCGTGGAGGTCCGCCCCTACGACGGCTGACCACCGCACCCTGCGCAGGGCCCCACCGGTTCGTGAACCGGTGGGGCCCTGCGCGTGTCCACGACACACCCCGGGTGGGACGATGGGGCCATGAGCTCGCTGCTTCCCGCCGGAACCCCGCACGCCGTCCTGGACGTCCCGATGGACTCCTGGCCCGAGGGCAGCGAGGTGGTGCACCTGGCGGCCGGCTGCTTCTGGGGCGTGGAGCGCTTCTTCTGGCAGCTGCCCGGCGTGGTGACCACCTCGGTGGGTTACATGGGCGGCACCGACCCGCACCCCACCTACGAGTCGGTGTGCCGCGGGACGACCGGCCACGCCGAGACCGTGCAGGTCGTGTTCGACCCCGCGCGCACCCGCATCGACGAGGTGCTCAAGGTGTTCTGGGAGAACCACGACCCCACCCAGGGCGACCGGCAGGGAAACGACGTCGGCACCCAGTACCGCTCGGCCGTGTTCTGCACCACCGACCACCAGGTGGCCGTCGCTCGCGCCACCGCCGCGGCGATGCAGGAGCAGCTCACCGCCGCCGGGTACGGGCCGATCACCACCGAGATCGTGCCGCCGGAGCAGCTGGGCGAGTACCACCTCGCCGAGGAGTACCACCAGCAGTACCTGCACAAGAACCCCGACGGGTACTGCATGCACGGCCCCAACGGGCTCTCGTGCCCCGTGGGGCTGGTGGCCCTGCCCGCGCAGACCGACGTGCTGCCCCCGCAGGGCTGAGGCTCACCAGGCCGGTGCGTCGCCCCGGGCCGAGAGCAGCTGCAGGATCGCCTTGACCCGGCGGTTGTCCTCCCCCGGCGCCAGGCCGAGCTTGGCGAAGATGTTGGACACGTGCTTGGCCACGGCCGCCCCCGAGAGGACGAGCTCGGCAGCGATCTCGCCGTTGGACAGCCCACGGGCCATGAGCTCCAGCACCTCGTGCTCCCGGTCGGTGAGCTCGCGGAGGCCCGGGCTGCCGGCGCTCATCATGGCGCGGGTGATCTCCGGGCCGGTCACCACGCCGCCGGAGAGCACGAGGTCCAGCGAGGCGACGAAGTCGTCCACCTCGGCCACGCGGTCCTTGAGCAGGTAACCGGTGCCACCCGCCCCCTGGAGGGCGAACAGCCGCTGCGCGTGCACGGGCACCACGTACTGGCTCACCACCATCACCGCCAGCCCGGGGTGGGCGGTCCTGAGGTCCACCGCCACGCGGATGCCGTCGTCGGTCATGCCCGGGGGCATGCGGGCGTCGGTGACGACCCCGTCCGGGAGGGCCCCCTGCGCGGCGAGCTCGCCCACCACCTGCGCCAGGTCGTCGGCGCGGGCGGCCTGCGCCACCACCTCGTAGCCACGGCGCTCGAGCAGGCCCACGAGGCCCTCGCGGAGGATCGCCGAGTCGTCCGCCACCACCAACCGGGCCGTCACAGCGGCACCCCCGTCTCGCCTCGCATGAGGAGCAACGGTATCGAGGCCGCCACCTGGGTGGGGCCGCCCGCCGGACTCGTGACCGTGACCTCCCCACCGAAGGCCGCGATGCGCTCGCTCAGGCCCGAGAGCCCCCCACCCGGTTCGACCACCGCCCCGCCGGGTCCGGTGTCCACCACCGAGACCCGCAGGTCGGTGTCGGCCCCCAGCAGCACCGTCACCTGTGCGCCCGGTGCGTGCTTGGCGGCGTTGGCGATGGCCTCGCAGGCGAAGAACCACGCCGAGACGAGCACTCCCTCGGGGACCTCCGGCAACGGGTGCGGGCACACCACACGCACCGCCTGGCCGCTGCTCCGTGCCACCTCCCACAGGGCGGCCTCCAGCCCCTGCTCGGCAAGGGTGGCCGGGTGGATGCCGCGCACCGTGGCGCGCAGGGCCTCCAGCCCGTCGGTGAGCTGGCCCGCGGCGCGGCGGAGCAGGTCGGCCAGTTCGGCGTCCTGCGTGGCCACCTCGAGGGACCGGGCCTCACCGAGCAGCATCGCGGCGGCCACGAGGTACTGCTGCGCACCGTCGTGCAGGTCGCGCTCCACCCGGCGGCGCTCCACCTCGTAGGCCTGCACCACCTCCCGGCGCGATGCGGTGAGCGCGGCGATGCGCCGTTCGGCCTCCTGCTCGCGGGAGGCCGAGCGGCGGCGACGGAAGAGGTCCACGGCCGCGAAACTACCGGAGCCACCCGAGCGGCCGGAGGACGCGGGCCACCTGCGGGGTAGTGCCAGCACCACCTGCGAACCATCGCCCACACTGTTCCGGAAGCGCCCTCCGCGCCGTCGAATGGAGCCATGAACACCCACACCGCGCAGACCAGGACGCCAGCACCCGTGCTGGCCACCGACGACATCACCGTCGCCTACGGCGGCGTGCAGGCCCTGGCCGGGGTGAGCCTGGCCATCGCCCCCGGGGAGACGGTGGCGGTCATGGGCCCGTCCGGCTCCGGCAAGTCCACCCTGCTCCACTGCCTCTCGGGCATCCTCGTGCCCACCCGGGGCGAGGTGCGGCTGGGCGGTGAGCCGCTCTCGAGCCTCGACGACCGCCGCCGCTCGCACACCCGCCTGAGCCGGTTCGGCTTCGTCTTCCAGGACCACCAGCTCATCCCCGAGCTCTCCGCCCGCGAGAACGTGGCCCTGCCGATGATGCTCACCGGCACCTCGCGCGGGAAGGCCCTCACCGCGGCCGACCACGCCCTGGAGCAGATCGGCATCCCCCAGCTGCGCGGCCGCCGCCCCGGCGACATGTCCGGCGGCCAGGCGCAGCGCGTCGCCATCGCCCGTGCCCTGGTGGGCCAGCCGCAGGTGGTGTTCGCCGACGAGCCCTCCGGTGCCCTGGACCAGACCACCGGCCACGAGGTGATGCAACTGCTCACCGCCACCGTGGCCCACGCCGGGGCCGCCCTGGTGCTCGTGACGCACGACCCGGGCGTGGCCCGCTGGTGCGACCGCCTCGTGGAGATCCGCGACGGGCTGGTGCACACCGACCGCCCGACCCGCGAGCCGGTGGGGGTGGCCCGATGAGCACCACCGCCCACACCACTGCGCCCCCCGCGGGCCCGGCCGCCGGGGCACCCGCGAACGGCCCCGGGCTGCGCACCCTGCTCGACTTCACCCTCCGCCTCACCCGCGCCCGCTTCGGTGCGCGGGAGGGCGAGTCGCTGCTCTACCTGGTCTCCACGCTGGCCTACGTGGTCTCCTCGGCGCTCGCCTTCACCGTGGCCGGCGGTACGTGGATGTTCCTCCGGCGCTGGAGGGCACCGCACGGCGTGCACGCCGAGTACCTCGCCCAGGACCACGTGGTGGGACAGATCCTGGGCTTCTACGTGGGCCTGGCCGCCATCGCCTGCGCCCTGCTGGTGCCCGCGATGGTGGGCCTGGCTGCCTCGGCCGCCGTCCTGGGTGCCCGCGGGCGCGAGCGCCGCATGGCCGCCCTGCGCCTGCTGGGCCTCTCGTCCGGTGACGTCACGCGCATGACCCTCGTGGACACCCTCGTGCAGTCCGTCATCGGCACCGCCGCGGGGGCGCTGCTCTACCTGGCCACGCTGCCGGCCTGGTCGCTGCTGACCATCCAGGCGATGCGGGTGGAGCCCTCCGAGATGATCCTGCCGGTGTGGCTGGCCGCGCCGGTGGCCCTGGCGACCGTCCTCATCGGCCTGGTCTCGGCCTGGTGGGGCCTGCGGCGGGTGCGGGTCTCCCCGCTGGGCGTGGCCCGCCGCGCCAGCAGTCCCGCCCTGCGTTGGTGGCGCCCGGTGGCCTTCGTCGCCCTGCTGGTGGGTGCGTTCGTGGTGGTCGGCAGGTCGGCCGACACCGGCTCGGCCCTGCTGCCGTGGGTCGCCATGGGGCTCGCGCTGGCCACCGTGCTCATGGGCACGGCCGTGGTGGGCCCCTGGCTGCTGCAGGTGGTCTGCCGCGTGCTGGCCCACCTCCCCTCGGCCACCGTGGTGTGGGCGGCCCGCCGCGTGCAGGCCGACCCGCGGGCCACCTGGCGACGCGTGGCGCCGCTGGGATTCCTGGCCTTCATCGGCGGCTACACCTCGATGATGCCGCTGGCCACCGAGCCCCCGGCCGGCGCACCGCCGGGCGCGGAGTTCGCCGTGGCCACCACCTTCGACATCACCAAGGGCGCGCTCATCACCCTGGGCATCGGCTTCGTGCTGGCGGCCGCCGGCACGTACATCACGCAGGCCTCCGCGGTGTTCGAGCGCGCCGAGCAGAGCCGCGCCATGCACCGGATGGGCGCCTCGGCCGGGTACCTGCGCCGCGTGGCCTGGCTCGAGGTGCTGGGCCCGCTGGTGCTGGCCCTCGCGCTGGGCGCCGGGCTCGGGGTGCTGCTCGCCTCCCCCATGGCCACCGTGGCCGTGAGCAAGGGGTACGAGCGGAACGGCACCGGCCCGACGATCCTCGGTGGGACGCTCGCCGCCGGTGCAACCCTGACGGCCCTGGCCCTGCTGGCCACGGCCCCGCTGCAGCGCGGGGTGCTGGCCGAACAGCGTCGGCGCGCCGACTGACCCTCCCCACGACGAGGGGGCCGCACCCGGG
>NZ_KV824373.1:0-1082 GCF_001816045.1 Kytococcus sp. HMSC28H12 | reverse complement strand
AGGTCGGCGGCCGTGCGGGCCCGGGAGGCCGCCCTCCACGTCTGCCCGGCGGTGACCCCCGCGGCCAGCAGGGCGAGCACCGCCACACCGACCAGCAGGGCCACCATCGAGCCCGAGCCCCGTTCGCCGTCCCGCCACCACCGGGTGGCGGTCCAGCGCCGGCGACCCGGCGAGCCGGTCCTGCGGCCCGCCGGGGTGGGTGTGCTCATCGCACACCCGGTTCCATGAGCGCGGTGGCCGAGGACTCCGGGTGGAGCCCGGGGAACCACTCGGCCGGACCGCGTGCCCGGGCCTTGACCGTGACGGTGACCGACCTGCCGGTGCGCCGCTGGTGCACCGTGGCCCCCTGGGGGGCGAGGCGCTCCACCTGGTGCCGCACCTCGATGCGGGAGTCGCCACGGGACGCGGCCCGGGCACCCACCCGGGCCGCGTCCGTGACCTGCAGCAGGTCCACCACCAGCACCATCGCGGTCAACGCCATGCCCAGCACCAGCACCACCACCGGCATGGCCATGGCCAGCTCCACCGAGGTGAAGCCTCCCTCGCCGTCACGGGGGCGACCCGCGCCCACCGGGCGGAGACCTCGACGGTGCCGGGTCATCACTTGAAAGCGTCGAAGGCGGCCTTGATGACCTCCCCCATGAGCGTGGGCACCAGGTCCTTCATCATGTTCATGCCCAGCAGCACCACGGCGGCGATGACGAAGATGCCGATGGCGTACTCGGCCACCGCCATGCCCTTCTCGTTCGCGGCGCGCATGCCCTCGATGCGGGGCTGGACGAAGCGCTGGATCTTGTTCTGCATGGGACTTCCCTTTCTGTTGTGGACCCACCCCTGTGGTGGGCCCCCCTTTCCACCGGGTCAGGCCTGACCCAGGGTCTGTGTCGCCATCGCCACCACCAGCGGCACCACCGCGATGAGGACGAAGGCAGGCATGAAGACGGTGCCCAGTGGGACCACCAGGAGCACCGGGAGACGGGCCGCAGCCCGCTCGAGGGCAGCAGCGCGGTCGCGGCGGAGGTCCACCGCGGCCCGGCGCACCGTGTCGGCCGGTGGGGCGCCCGCCAGGTGCGCGAGCGTGA
>NZ_KV824372.1:0-741 GCF_001816045.1 Kytococcus sp. HMSC28H12 | reverse complement strand
CTCGGCCAGCACGCGCACCGGGCGGAGGCCCTCCGGGCTGCGCCAGAGCAGGGCGGCGGTCCACAGGGCGTCCAGGTGGGCGGACACGGTGGCGACGTCGGCGCCCGTGGCGGCGGCCACCGCATCGGCGGTGGCGGGGGCCAGCACCATGGCCGACTCGAGGACCTGCAGCTCCGGGCGGGTGAGGGCGTCCAGGGCGCGGGTGAGCGAGGCGGTGGTGGTGGCGGCCGCGGCCAGGGACGCGAGGTCGCCGATGGTGTGGCGCGCCAGGTCGGGGCGGGTCAGGAGCAGGTCGGTGAGCTCGGCCTCGGAGCGGCCGCGCAGGTCGGCCGCCAGGGAGCGGAAGCCGCCGGAGCCGTCGGAGGGGGTCATTCGGCCCACGGTAGTGCCCGGGCGGGGTGGCGGTGGGCGCGGCGCCCGTGTCCACCTCGAGGTCGTACCGGATGCCGCGGTGCACCGCATCGGCCTGGCGGGCGGACCGCTGAGCAGGGCGTCCTCCACGAGCACCCGGCCACGCCGATGCTCCCGTCGGCGGCGATGTCCCGGCCCTCGCCCGAGAGCAGGCGCGGCGGCATCGCCTCGAGGAGGTCGTCCACCGTCAGCCGGAGCCACGGGTCGGCCAGCCTGCCACCGGGCCTCACGCGATGCCGGTGACGGGCCCCTCGCCGGTGTCGTGGGCGCGGTACATGCCCGGGGAGTTGAACGCCAGCACCACCTCGCCGGCGGGGGTGACCGCCACGA
>NZ_KV824371.1:0-9240 GCF_001816045.1 Kytococcus sp. HMSC28H12 | reverse complement strand
TCGGCGGCCAGGCGCGCCACCAGCGGCAGCCCGAACGCCAGCGTCTTGCCCGACCCGGTGCGGCCGCGGCCGAGCACGTCACGGCCGGCCAGGGAGTCCGGCAGGGTGGCGGCCTGGATGGGGCTGGGGGTGGTGATGCCGGCCTCGGCCAGCACGGCCACGAGGGAGGCGGGTAGCCCGAGGGCGTCGAACGAGGTGGGCGCGGCCACAGGGCGGGTCGCGGAGGAGGACACGGAGGAGTGGGGCACGGGGCACCGTCGATTCTCGCTGGAAGGTCACGCAGGCCCCGGTCGAGGGGCAGGCGGCGTCTCGCGCAGCACGCGGCTCCGGGCGGGGCCGGCACGGGGCCGGGCTCAGCGGGGCCCTCTCGCAGGGCCGGGGAACGACGCGGCAGGTGCGTCGGCCGGGGGCCGGACGTCATCGCCAAAGGGCCCGCGGCAAGACAGGGCGGGCCAGATGACGGACAGCCTACCCGGCCGCGCCGCGCCCCCCGGCCCCCCTGTCATATCGCTGTCGCACCCCGCTGATCCACCCACCGTCGCATGGCCCTGCCGCGGATTGTGGAGCAATCTCTGCCAGCATCCCTGATGCAGGCCCCGCCCGGCCCCCGACCGGCCGTGACGGACCCCACCCGCCCACCACCCGACGACCGACCGATGGAGGAACCCGGCATGCAGCTGTCCGTGCTCGGCCCCCTCGAGGTGGTGGGCGAGGACGACCGGGAGGTCTCGCTCGCCCTGCGGGAGGTGCGCATCCTCGAGCTGCTCGCGGCCGCGGCCCCCCCACCAGGTGCCCACCGAGGAGATCATCGCCGCCCTCTGGCCGCAGGACCCCCCGGGGACGGCCCGCAACCAGGTGCAGGGGTGCGTCGGCCGCATCCGGCGCGCGGCCGGCGGCGCAGGGGTCCCGATGGTGGACACCACCTCGCGCGGCTACCGCCTCTCCCCCTCGGTGGACCTGGACCTCCGCCGCTACCGCGAGCTGGCCCGGGCGGGGCGCGAAGCCGCTGCGGCCGGCCTCACCGAGCAGGCCATCACCCACCTGGCCGCCGCCATGGGCACCTGGCGCAGCCGCCCCTTCCCCGACTCGCTGGCCGGCACGCGCGCGTCGGGCCTCTCGGCGCAGCTGCGCGCCGAGCACCTCGACCTGTGCGAGCTGCGCTGGTCGCTCACCTCCCGCACCGAGCCGGAGCGCGCCGTCGCCGAGCTCGAGCGGATGGTGACGCTCAGCCCGCTGCGCGAGAGCGCCTGGGGCGAGCTGATGTGCGCCCTGGCCCGGTCGGGCAAGACCGCCGAGGCCCTGGGGGTCTTCGCCCGGCTGCGCACCACGCTGCGCGACGCACTGGGCACCGTGCCCTCGGAGACCCTGCAGACCCTCCACACCCGCATCCTGCGGGGCGAGGACGCAGGGTCGCTCTGGGCCGAGCCCGCCGGCACCTGCAGCAACCTGCCGCCCACGGCGGAGCTGTTCGTGGGCCGCGCCGCGCTGCAGGACGCGATGCGGGCCCACCTCGTGGCCGACGGGGAACGCCGGGTGGTGGCACTGCACGGCCCCCGGGGCATCGGCCGCACGTCGCTCGCGGTACGGGTGGCCGGCACGCTCGCGGACACCTTCCGCGACGGCGTGCTGTACGTCTCGGCGCGCGGCCAGGCCGAGGAGGCCCGCAGCGCCCGCTGGGTGCTCGCCGAGCTGCTCACCCAGACCGGTGCCGAGCGGGCGGAGCTCCCCGAGGACGAAGCAGCACTGCGCACCGCGCTGGGCCGGCGCCTGACCGGCCGCCGCGTGCTGCTCGTGCTGGACGACCTGCGCGATGCCGGGCAGGTGCGCCGGGTGCTGCCCGACGGGCCGGTGCACGCCGTGGTGACCAGCCTGCGCCCACTCCCGGAGCTGGACGACGCCCTCGTGCGCCGGGTGCCCCCGCTGACCCGCGAGGAGTCGCTGGACCTGCTGCGCGGGCTGCTGGGGGCCGAGCGGGTGGACGGCCAGGAGCGGCTGGCCCTCGCCGTGGCCCGGGCCTGCCGCCACAACCCGCTGGCGCTGCGGGTGGCCACCCAGCACATGCGCTCCCACACCGGCTGGGGACTGGAGGTGCTGCTGGACCGGGTGACCACGGTGGGCCAGCCCCTGCCGGAGCTGTCCGTGCGCGGGGTGGACCCGGCAGCGGACGTGGCGGCCGCGGCCGCGGACCTGCCCCCCGAGGCCGCCGACCTGCTGCCGCTGCTGCACCTGCTGGGCGAGGAGTCCTTCCCCGGGTGGGCGGTCGGCGCACTGGCGGGCCGGTGCGAGTGGTTCGACCTCCTGGACCAGCTGGTGGAGCGCGACCTGCTCCACGACCAGGGGGTGGACGGGCTGGGGCAGCCCCGCTTCGTGGTCCCGCCGCTCACCGCGGCGGTCTCCCGCGAGCGCGCCGAGGACGTGGACCCCGCCCTCCTGCGGGAGGCGGCAGGCCGTCTGGCGCGCACCTGGTGGTGGGCGGTGGACTCGGCGGTGGTGGCGGTGCCGCTCACCCTGCACCACCCGGGCGTGGCCCTGCCCGCGGTGGACGTGCCGGCCCCGGAGACCGAGCTGGACGCCGGGGCCCAGCGTGCGCTGCGCTCGGGCCGGGAGTGGTTGCACTGCGAGCACCGCAGCGCCATGGCCGCGGTGCACTGCGCCGCCGACCACGGCTGGCCCGAGCTGGCGGCACGCCTCACCACAGCCCTGGAGCCCTTCTTCGACTACCGTTGGATGCACGACGAGTGGGAGCAGGTGGTGGACCGCAGCCTGGAGGCGCTCGAGGAGGGCGACGGCCCCGGCCTCGAGATGGCGCAGGCCAGGATGCTCATCACCTCGGCGCAGCTGCACGCCTACCGGGGACGTTACGAGGCCACGCAGCAGCGGGCCCGTCAGGCACTGGACCTCTTCGAGAGGGCGGGGGTGGCGGACGGCTGCGCCCTGGCGCACCTGGCCCTGGCCGTGGCGCTGCGCGAGACGCACCACCCGCAGGAGGCGCTGGAGCACGTGCAGCAGGCCGCCGGCGCCAGCTCGCTGCACGTGCGGGCGGTGGCGCTCTCGGTGTGGGGCGGGCTGCTGCACCGGGCCGGCCAGCACGAGGAGGCCCTCACGCTGTACGACCGCTCCGTGGCCGATGCCACCGAGGTGGGCGACGACCACCGGCTGGCCCAGGCGCTGCGGGGGCGCAGCACGGTGCTGCACGCGCTGGGGCGCACCCCGGCCGCGCTGGCCGAGGCGGAGCGAAGCGCCGGGCTGTTCGACCGGCTGGGGGACGAGGGCTGCCTCGCCCACGCCCTGCGGGTGCTGGCCCGGCTGCGGGGTGAGACCGGGAACACCGCCGGGGCGGATGCCGCGCACCGCCGCGCCGATGCGCTGTACCTGGCCGTCGGCCGGCCCGGGACGCGGGGCCCGTTCGACGTGGCGGCCGGGTACCGCTGAGGCGCCTCTGGGCCCGCACGGACCCCTCGTCCTGTCCCTTCGCTGTCATTCACCTGTCACGCACCCGCAGCGCCCGGAAATCCCCGCCATTCCGCCATGAGCGGTGCCATGCGACTGTCATCATGCGCGGGACCATCCCCTCACCCCAGGAGTTCTCGTGCGCACTGCTGCCCGCCACCTGACCCTCGCCCTGGCGCTCACCACCCTCGCCGCCTGCTCGGGCGGCGACGAGCAGGCCGGTGACCTGCCGGATGCACCTCCCAAGGTGGAGACCGCCCCGGCCAAGAGCCCGTCCGAGACCACCCCGGAGGCCCCGGCCTCGGAGGACGACGGGGCCCCGGCGTCCAGCGCGCCCACCACCTCGGCCCAGGAGAGCCCCACCGACGAGCCAGCCGCCACGTCCCCGGGGTCGGTCACGGCCTCCCCCACGGACTCCGGACCCACCGGTGACCAGGGCGCCTCCCCCTCCTCGGCCCCGGCCAGCTCGGCCACCTCGTCCTCCCCGACGTCCTCGAGCGCGCCGAAGTCCCCCGCCCCGAGCAGCCCCACTGCGGAGGACCCGCTGGCCGGGTACGAGCGCGTCTCGTTCCTCATGGAGTCGGAGAACGTCGGTTGCGACATCACGGCCGAGGGCGTGAGCTGCGAGATCGACGTCACCGAGTACAGCGCGGCCCAGGAGCCGGACTGCGTCGGCGAGCTCTCCGTGTCCGGGAACGACCGCCCCACGTGGAACTGCGGCGGCCACGCCCTCGGGCACGGTCGCACCAACGACGGCGGTGAGTGGGTGGACGTCCTGCCCGTCGGCAAGACCAAGGTCATCAAGGGCGAGGTCTACAGCATCCTGCCGTGGGGCGACAGCCTCACCTTCAAGGGCACCACCTGCCACAGCAAGGACACGGGTGTCGAGTGCACCCGCGAGGCCTCCGGCCACGGCTTCCGCCTGGCCAAGAAGGACTACGACCTCTGGTGACGCCCCGGGCCACCACCCACGAGCCACGCACTTCCCCCATCCCGAGAGGACACGCATGACCACCTGCCAGCAGTGCGAGAGCGAACTCGCTCCCGCATCACGCTTCTGCGCCCAGTGCGGCGCAGCCCGCCCCGAGCCGGCCACCCCGCCGGCCCCGGAGCGGAACACCTCGCCCACGGCTGAGCCGACGGCGTCGCACACCGCCGGGTCGCCCCGCGAAGCCGGCCCCACCGTCGAGGGGGTGGCGGACACCCCCGCGCCGTCGGCCCCCACCACGGCTCCGCTCGCCGCCGCCCGCACCGGCACCGGGTCGCTCGACCTGGACGCTGACACCCTCAAGCCGGCCGCCCTGGGTGGCCTGGTCGCGTACGGCGCGGCCCTGGCCGCCTCCGTGGTGACCATGCTCGTGATGTTCATCGGGTCGGTCATCCAGGGCGACGACGGCCCCTCGGGCTCCAGCGACCTCAGCGGTGCCGACGTGAACCTCGGCGACATCCTGCTCTCGCTGCCCTTCCAGATGGTCAGCCTGGGGTCCTTCGGCACCCTGAGCCTTGCCAACGGCGAGGACTCCCTCGGCCACGTGTGGCTGCCGCTGTTCACCGTGGCCCCGGGCCTCGTCCTGGGGGCCGCCTTCTGGGCCCGTCGGACGCGCCGCGCCGGCCAGTCGATGGGACAGACCTGGACGCAGGCGGCCCTCGCCGGCCTGGTGGCCGGTGCGCTGACCTGGGCGCTGGCCGCCCTGTTCGGCCTGCGCACCGAGGACACCTGGCTCGGTGAGTTCACCCTGCACGCCGGGTCCTTCACCGCGTTCCTCGGGGCGTTCGTGCTCACCGGCGCCGGGTGGGTGCTGGGCTCGCTGGCCCACCGGAGCCACGAGGTACGTCCGCGCGGGGCGTGGGCCGGTGCCCTCAGCACGTACGGCGTCCACGTGGCCGTGGTGTCCGTGGGCCTGCTGCTCGGGCTGCTGGTCGCGGTCCTCAAGGACAACGGCCTGGGGTGGGCGCTCATCGCCTTCCCGGTGTGGCCCCAGGTACTGCTGTGGGGCTACCAGGTGGTGCACTTCGGCAGCGTCACGGCCGGCAACGAGACCGCCGGCCTCTGGTCCGAGGCCTCGGGCCTGGTGCGCACCCTGTGGATCCTCCTGCTGCTGGTGGCCCTCGTCGTGGCCGGCGTGCGGTGGTGGGTGGTCCGCGACCGTCGCCACACCACGCTCAACTCCCCGGCCGGGTGGCTGGCCCTGCCGGCCGTCTTCGCCGGTGGCGCGCTGCTGATGCTGCTGCTCACCCAGGTGAACGCGGGCATGTCCTTCATGGGCATGAGCGAGGCAGGGCGCATCGCGCCGACCACCACGATCCTGCTCACCGCTCCGTTGGCGGGTCTGGCGGTGGAGCTCGTGTCGCGCTTCGTGGCACCCCACCTGGTGCAGTACGTTCCCGCGTCCCTGATGGGGCGCTGGCAGGCCGCAGCCGCGGACTCCACCACCGTCGACGACCCCACCCCGGCCGCCACGCTTGCTGCACCCGCCCCCGGTGCACCCGCCGTGGCGGACGACGCCACCCAGGCCATCCCTACCCCCACCGCCGGAGACAGCGGCGCCACGGCGTGGCACGGCGAGACCGCACCGGGGTCCACGGACACCACGACGTCCACCGCACCGCTGGGTGCGGGCGCCGGGGCCGGCACCCCCATGGACCCGGCGACGAAGCGCCGCCTCACTCTCGGCGCGATGGTGCTCGGCGGTGTCGTGCTGGCCCTGCTGGTCCTGTCGCTGCTGAGCAAGGCGGTCAACTCCGCCTTCTTCGCCCCGGAGAAGCAGGTGGAGCAGTACATGGAGGCCGTCGTGGACGGGCGCGGCAGCGACGCCATGCGCCTGGCCGACCCCAACATCCCCACCGACCAGCGCCTGCTCATGGTCGACGAGGTGTACGCCGAGGTGGAGAACCGGCCCACCGGCTTCGAGATCGGTGAGGTCAAGAAGGAGGACGACCGCGCCGTGGTGCCGGTGAAGTACACGCAGAACGGCGTCACCGAGTCCGTGGACGTGGCGGTGGAGCGCGATGGCTCGTCCTTCATGTTCTTCGACAAGTGGAAGATCGCGGACGCCTCCCCCCTGACCGGTCACGTGGACGCCTACGTCCCCGAGGGCACGGAGAAGGTGGTCGTCAACGGCCGCGAGGTGCCCACGAACGCCCGCGCGGAGAGCGGCTTCGCCGTGCTGCCGGGCACCTACCGCTTCTCCCTGCCCAACAGCACCTACCAGCAGTCCTCCGGCGAGGCGGTCCGCACCTGGGGCCCGGCGGGCCAGGAGTCGTCCGCCGGCCAGGACGACGGGCAGCTCACCTACGAGCCCACCCCGGCCCTGGAGGAGGAGGCGCTCAAGCAGGCGAAGGCCCACCTCGAGGAGTGCGCCAAGAGCACCGACGCCGAGCCCCAGGGGTGCCCGTTCTCCACGTACACCAGCGAGGACGTGCGCAACGGGTCGTGGAAGATCGACCAGCAGCCGCAGATGCACCTCGAGGCCGGCGACGACTGGGGACAGGGCGGGCTGAGGCTCACCACCGACTCCTCGGGCCGGGCCACCTACTCCTACGAGGAGGACACGGCGATCTTCGACGAGCCCCCCACCTGGGAGAAGAAGACCGACGAGGTCGAGTTCGACCTGAACGGTGAGGTGCTCGTGCAGGGCGACGAGGTGAGCGTCACCTGGCAGTGAGCCGATGACGCTCGACCACCCGGGGTGGCCCGGACCGCACGCGGCCCGGGCCACCCCGTTCGTGTGCCGCGTCGTTCCGCGCCCGCGACCGACCGGGGAACCGGCGGGAGACACCGTGATGCACCTGACAGAAACGGTGGGTACCGTCCGCCCGCCGCGTGGGCGACGATGGGCGTCCACCCGGCGCGCTGCCGGCAGACACCACGGAGGGAACGTGCAGCTCTCGGTCCTCGGCCCCCTCGAGGCCTTCACCGCCGACGGCCGGCCGCTGGACCTCGCCCTGCGTGAGCGACGCATCCTCGAGCTGCTGGCCGCCGCCGCGCCCCGCAACGTCTCCGCCACCGAGATCGTCGAGGCGCTCTGGCCGGACGGTCCCCCGCGCACCGCGGCCAACCAGGTGCAGGGGTGCATCGGCCGCATCCGCCGGGCCGTGCCCGAGAGCGAGGGCAAGGTGGTGCTCACGGTGGCGCGCGGCTACCGCCTGGCCGACGAGGTGGGACTGGACCTGCACCGCTACCGCGAGGCCGTCCGCCTGGGCCGGGAGGCCCTGGCCGCCCAGCGCCCCGAGGAGGCCCACGCCCAGTTCTCCACGGCCATGGACCTGTGGCGCGACGACCCCTTCCCCGATGCCGTGCCCGGCAACCGGGCGAGCGCCCTGGCCGCCCGCCTGCGCAGCGCCCACCTGGACCTGTGCGAGGAGCACTGGCTGCTCACCGCCCGCACCGACCCCGCCCAGGCGGTGGCCGAGCTGCAGCAGGTGGTGGAGCTGCACCCCCTGCGGGAGAGCGCGTGGGCGGCCCTGATGCGCGCGCAGGTGACGGCGGGCAAGAGCTCCGAGGCCGTGGACACCTACGGCCGGGCGCGGACCTTCCTGCGCAGGACGCTGGGCGTGGAACCCTCCGAACCGCTGCGTGCGCTGCACACCGCGGTGCTGCGCGGCGAGGAGCAGCCCGCGCAACCGCCCACCCGCCCGGTGGCGGCCGGGCACCTGCCCCCGGCGCCGGTGGGCTTCGTGGGGCGGGAGGAGCTGCAGCAGCAGGTCTCGGCCGCCCTGCTGGGGCCGATGGTGCGGCGCGTGGTGGTCGTGCACGGCCCGGCCGGCATCGGCAAGACCGCACTGGCGCTGAAGGTGGCGCACGAGGTGGCCCCCCACTTCCCCGATGGGGTGCTGCACGTCCCGGTGCACGGCCCGGGGCAGACCCTCTCGACCGAGCAGGTCGTGGAGGAGCTGCTCTCCCAGCTGGGCGTGCCGACCCGGTCGGGGATGGCGGAGCACGAGCAGCGACGTCGCGCCCTGGCCGAGGAGCTCTCGACGCGACGTGTGCTGGTGGTGCTGGACGACCTGATCGACGCCGACCAGCTGCACCGGGTGCTGCCCGTGGGGCCGGTGACCGTGCTGGCCACCACGACCCACCCGGTGCCGCCGTCGCCCGGGGTGACCTGCCTGCCGGTCCCGCCGCTGGACCCTGAGGAGTCCGTGCAGCTGCTGCACGCGGCGCTGGGCTCGGAGCGCACGGAGGGCCACGAGGCGGCGGCCGCGGCGGTGGCCCGCGCCTGCGGCCACAGCCCGCTGGCCCTCAACCTCGTGGCCGGTCGGTTGCGCACCCGACCCTCGTGGAGCCTGGAGGTGCTGCTGGACCGGCTCCTGACACCCGGGCAGTCGCTGCCGGAGCTGGCCGAGCACGGCTTCGACCTGGGCGCCGGCGTGGAGAACGTGGTGCAGGGCCTGGGCGCGGCCGCCCGGGAGGCCTTCGCCCTGCTGCCGCTGGCCGGGGAGGACCCCTTCCCGGGCTGGGTGGTGGGTGCGCTCACCGGCCGGGACGACTGGTTCGACCAGGTGGACGCCCTCGTGGACGCCCACCTGCTGCTCGAGGAGGGCGTGGACGCCCTGGGACAGCCCCGCTACCGCGTCCCCACCCTTACCCGGGCCGTGGCGCAGGGCCACGCCGACGCCCTGGGGGCCGAGGCCGTGCGGGCCGCGGCAGGTCGCCTCGTGGCCACCTGGTGGACGCTGGTGGAGCAGACCCGGCGGGAGCTGCCGCCGGCCCTGTACGACCTCGACCTGGTGGCCCCGGAGATCACCCCGCCGGAGCCGGCCACCGCGCTCGACCGCGGCACGCAGCGG
>NZ_KV824370.1:0-1701 GCF_001816045.1 Kytococcus sp. HMSC28H12 | reverse complement strand
GGCGGCACGGCCCTGGGCCGCGCCGCCGCGCCGTGCTGCGGTCCAGTGCCTCAGAAGGCGCCCACCGTGAGACCCATCACCACGGCCACCGCGGTGCCGATGAGGGGCCCCACCACGGTGACGGCGAAGATGTCCTTGTACGCCTCGCGGTGGGTCAGCCCGGTCACCAGCAGCATCGTGATGATGGCGCCGTTGTGCGGCATCGAGTCGAAGCTGGTGCTCGCCAGGGCCGCCACGCGGTGCAGCACCTCGGGGTCGATGCCCTGCGCCGCCCCCTGTGCGGCGAGCTGCTCGCCGAAGGTGCTCATGGTGATCTGCAGGCCGCCCGATGCCGAGCCGGTGACGCCCGAGATGCCCGCGGTGGAGACCGCCGCCGTCACCACCGGGTTGTCCGTGAGCCCGAAGATGCCGTCACGGATGACGGTGAACGCCGCCATGGAGGCGATGACCGCACCGAAACCCACCTCGCTGGCCGTGGTGAGCGTGGGCAGCACCGCCTGGCCGGCGCCCTCGGACACGTCGCCGGGGTAGTGCTTCATTCCGCCGGGGCGCAGCAGCACCACCACGAGGATGGCCACCACCATCGCCACCGTCACCGCCCAGATGCCGGCCACCGAGGCCAGCGTGACCGCGCCGTACTTCTCGTCGGACAGGTAGGCGGTGTCCAGGCGGGGGATGACCAGGTAGGTCATGAGCGCCTGCACGGCCACCACCACGGCCACCGGCACCAGGCCCAGCAGTCCCGATGCCGTGGAGACGCGCCCGCGCTCGGCGGGGCGGTCGGTGCCGCCGGCCACGGTGACGCCGGCCTCGCGCTCGCGGATCGTGAGGTCCTCGAAGGACTCGCCGGCCGCCATGAGGGAACGCTGGCGGTACCGCAGCCAGGCCATGCCCAGGCCGAACACCAGGGCGCCGGTGAGCAGGCCCAGCACGGGCGCCGCGAAGGTGGTGGTGCCGAACACGGTGGTGGGGATGGTGTTGTGGATCTGCGGCGACCCCGGCAGGGCACCGAGCGCGAAGGTGACCACGCCCAGGGCGACGGCGGCCGGCATCAGGCGCCGGGGGATGCCCGCCTCGCGGAACAGCTGGGTGGCGATGGGGAAGATGGTGAACACCACCACCCACGCGCTCACGCCGCCGTAGGTGAGGGCGGCCGTGGTGAGCACCGTGATGAGCACTGCGTGCTGCGCGCCCAGCCGCTGCGAGGCCCAGGCGGCGAAGTCGCCGGCCAGGCCGGAGGTCTTCATGAGGTGCCCGAACACCGCACCGGTGAGGAACAGCGGGAAGTACGAGCCCAGGAACGTGGCCATGGCGGGCATGAACACCTGGGTGTACGTGCCCAGCAGGGGCGCACCGGCGAACAGCGTGGCCACCAGCGCCGCGACCGGGGCGGCCACCAGCACCGAGTGGCCGCGGTAGGCCAGCGTGATGAGCAGGGCGAGTGAGACGAGGATGCCGAGCAGGCCGAGGGACATGGCGCTCCTGTGGATCGGGGACGGGACGCGCACGCATTGTGACGCCCGTCACTCGATGCGGTGCGGCCGGGTAGCCGTCCACCCCCAGATAACGATTGTTCAACCATCGGCGCGCGGGGGTGTCGCCCCGCGCGACCTGTCGGTTGCATGGCGCCCATGAGTTCCCAGACCCGCTTCCCCGCCGTCCCCCGGGAGGACCCCACCCGCCCCCATGCCCAGGGCCCCC
>NZ_KV824369.1:0-9561 GCF_001816045.1 Kytococcus sp. HMSC28H12 | reverse complement strand
GGCCGGCAGCAGGGTCAGGCGCGGCGCGGCGCCCCCAAGGGGGAGACCCGTCCGGTGGCCGGCATGGGCTCCGGCGCCGCCGACTCCGGCCGCATCCAGGGCCTCGACGGCCTGCGCGCCCTGGCCGTGGGGCTGGTCGTGCTCTTCCACCTGTGGCCCGGCACCGTGCGGGGCGGCTTCCTCGGGGTCGACGTCTTCTTCGTGATCTCCGGCTTCCTCATCACCACGCTGCTGCTGCGCGAGGTGCGGCGCAACGGGTACATGAACATGCCCACCTTCTGGATGCGCCGCATCCGCCGGCTGGTCCCGGCCCTGGTGCTGCTGCTGCTGGTGTGCACCGCACTGGTGCTGGTGGTGGACCTCACCCGGGGAGGGGACCTGCGGGTGGGGCTCGGCCGGCAGGTGCTCGGCGGCCTGACCTTCAGCACCAACTGGGTGGAGATCTCCCACGGCACCTCGTACTTCGACCAGAACCAGCCCGTGCTCTACAAGCCGCTGTGGTCGCTCTCGGTGGAGGAGCAGTTCTACCTGTTCTGGCCACCCGCTCTGGCGCTGCTCATCGCCCTCACCGGCCGCTGGCGCGAGCGCATGGCCGTGGTCTCGGTGGTGGGTGTGCTCTCGGCGGTGTGGATGGCGGTGCTGTACGTCACCGCCCCCGACGTGACCCGCCCCTACTACGGCACCGACTCCCACCTCTTCGGCCTCATGGCCGGGGTGATGGTGTCCTTCCTGTGGATGTCGCGGCGCAGCGTGCTGCGAGGGGCCGCTTGGCGCCGGTGGCGCGGGCCGGCGGGCGTGGGCTCGCTGGCGGGCGTGCTGCTGCTGGCCCTGGCGATGCCGGAGGACCGTGCGGTGACCTACACCGGCGGGCTGTTCCTGGTGTCCCTGCTCACCGCGGTGGTCATCGCCGCCCTGCTGCCGGGCCGCACCGCCCTGCACCGGGTGCTCGAGCTGCGCCCGATGGAGTGGGTGGGGGAGCGCTCCTACGGCCTGTACCTCTGGCACTGGCCGGTGCTGCTGCTGCTCGAGGCCGCGCTGCCGGCGCAGACCCCGGGCTCGCTGGGTTCGTTCCTGACCCGGCTGCTGGCGCTGGCGCTGGCGGTGGCAGCCACCGAGGCCAGCTACCGCTGGGTGGAGACCCCCGTGCGGCGGATGGGCTTCCGGGCCTGGGCGCTGCAGGCGGTGGAGGCCGTGCGGGGCCCCGCCGAGCGGGGGCGTCCGGTGCGACGCGGCGCCGTCCCGGGTGTCCGTGCCCGCGGCGCGCTGCGCCCACCGGTGCCGGCCCGCGTGACCGCAGGAGCGGCCGTGGTGGCCCTGCTCATGGGCGGTGTGGCGGTGGCCACGGCCCCGGAGAAGACCGAGACCCAGCTGGCCATCGAGGCCGGCGAGAAGGAGCTGGCCGAGATGCCCGGGGCCCAGGTGGGTCCCGACGGCGAGGTCGTCGTGCCCGGCGACCCCACCGGCCCGGACACCTCCCCGGCCCCGGGTGCCTCGCCCTCGCCGACCGGGGAGCCGGACGCCTCGCCCTCGCCCGACGCGTCGTCGTCGCCCGCCGCCTCGCCCTCGTCGACCCCGTCGCCCGAGCCGGGGGAGTCCACGGCGCCCACGGGGAAGGGCTCCGGCTGGTACGTCCCGAAGGGCCACCAGGTCTCGGTCTTCGGTGACTCGTTGGTGGTCACCAGCCTCCACGGGTTCAAGGAGGAGTTCCCCGGGCTGGCCGTCGACGCCAAGTCCAACCGCCAGTGGCCCGAGGGGCAGTCGGTGATCCGTGCCCACCTGCGCGCCGGAGACGTGCGCGACTCGGTGGTCATCGCCTTCGGCACCAACGCCGGCGTGCGCGACCAGAAGGTGGTGCGCGACACCCTCGACGACCTGGGCCCCGAGCGCCAGGTGGTGCTGGTGAACCTCTTCGGCAAGTCCACGTGGATCGACGAGTCCAACGACAACCTGCGGCAGATCGCCGAGGACTACCCCAACGTGGCCGTGGCCGACTGGCACGCGCTGGTCTCGCAGCACCCCGAGTGGCTGCAGAGCGATGGCGTGCACCCCGGCATCGAGGGTGGTTTCGCCTACGGCGCGATGGTGCGCGACACCTTCGCCGCGCAGGCGGGGGAGAAGGACTCGGGCGACTGACCGGCGGTGGCGGGTACCGGGACGGCAGGTGCATGAGTACTCCTGTCGCAGACGCGGCTGGCGCATCGGTACGCCTGTTCCATAGACTGCGGGTATGGCACCTGCCCGCGACCCGCGCTCCGGCCCGCCCGGCTGGCCGGCTCCAGTGCGCCCCGTGGACGCCCCCGGGTGGCGCGATGACGCGGTGGCCTGGCTGCTGGACCTCTGCCCGGCGGACTTCCGCGCCTACGACGGCTGGCGCCGCCACCCGGTGATGCTGGCGTGGATCGCCGAGCGCCACGTGGCCGGGCAGGTGGAGGTGCTGCGCCAGGCGTGGCGCGACGTGCGGCTGCAGGTGGGGGTGCACGTGCCGCCGGAGGCCCTGCCCTCGCTCATGGAGCACATGGCCGCCGAGGGGCGCCGCCTGGCCGAGGCGCGCCGGGGCGCCGAGCTGCTCAGCGAGGCGCTCCGCGGTGAACGCTGGGTGCCGCGCCTCTAGACTGGGCCCTTCGCACGACGGAACGGACTTTGCGTGAGCACGTTGGACCAGATCGGCAACCCCGACGACCTCAAGGCCCTGGCAGCCGACCGGCTGCCGGGTCTGGCTGCGGAGATCCGCAGTCGCCTCATCCAGAGCGTCTCGCGCACCGGGGGGCACCTGGGGCCGAATCTCGGCGTGGTGGAACTGACCATCGCCCTGCACCGCGTGTTCGACTCGCCGGCCGAGCCCATCGTGTTCGACACCGGCCACCAGAGCTACGTGCACAAGATGCTCACCGGCCGCACCGACTTCAGCACGCTGCGCCAGGCCGGCGGGCTGAGTGGCTACCCGAGCCGCGCCGAGTCCGAGCACGACGTGGTGGAGAACTCCCACGCCTCCACCTCGCTCAGCTGGGCGCACGGCATCGCGGTGGGGCGGCGCCTGCGCGGCGAGGAGGGCGCCACCGTGGCCGTCATCGGTGACGGCGCGCTCACCGGTGGCATGGCCTGGGAGGCGCTCAACAACATCGCCGCGGACAAGACCCTGCCGCTGGTGGTGGTGGTCAACGACAACGAGCGCTCCTACGCGCCCACCCTGGGCGGCATGGCCGAGCACCTGGCCCACCTGCGCACCCAGCGCCGCTACGAGCAGGCCCTCAGCTGGACCAAGAAGAGCGTGCAGAGCACCCCCGTGGTGGGGCGTCCGGTGTTCGAGGCGCTGCACGGCCTCAAGAAGGGCGTCAAGGACGTGCTGGCCCCGCAGGGCCTCTTCGAGGACCTCGGCATCAAGTACATCGGCCCGGTGGACGGCCACGACCTGCCGGACGTGGAGAACGCCCTGCGCCTGGCCAAGCGCTACGGCGGCCCGGTGATCGTGCACGTCATCACCCAGAAGGGGCGCGGCTACGACCCGGCCACCAACGACGAGGCCGACCGCTTCCACGCCGTGGGCAAGATCAACCCCGAGACCGGGCTGCCGCTGGAGATCGCCGGCCGGGCGTGGACCGAGGAGTTCTCCGAGGAGCTCGTCGACATCGCCGCCGAGCGCGAGGACGTGGTGGCGCTGACGGCGGCCATGCTCATCCCGGTGGGCCTGGAGCCGATGCAGGCGCGCTTCCCCGAGCGCGTCTTCGACGTGGGCATCGCCGAGCAGCACGCGGTCACCATGGCCGCAGGGCTCTCCCGTGCCGGGCTGCACCCGGTGGTGGCCATCTACTCCACCTTCCTCAACCGCGCCTTCGACCAGCTGCTCATGGACTGCGCGCTGCACCGCCAGGGCGTCACCTTCGTGCTCGACCGCGCGGGGGTCACCGGCTCGGACGGGCCCAGCCACAACGGCATGTGGGACCACTCGTTGCTGTCCATCGTGCCCGGGTTGCACCTGGCCGCCCCGCGCGACGGCGTGCGCGTGCGCCGGGCCCTGCGCGATGCCGTGGAGGTCACCGACGCGCCCACCGTGCTGCGCTTCCCCAAGGGCAGCGTGCCCGAGCCGGTGGAGGCGGTGGCGCACCGCGACGGCGTGGACGTGCTCACGCAGGACGGTGACGGTGCGGTGGACGAGCTGGTGGTGGCCATCGGGGCCATGGCGCCGGTCGCCCTCGACCTGGCCGAGCGCCTGCGCGCCGCGGGCCGCACGGTCCGTGTGGTGGACCCGCTGTGGGTGCTGCCGCTCTCCGACGGGCTGCGGGCCGAGGTGGAGCGTGCCGGCGGCCGGGTCTCGGTGGTCGAGGACGCCCTCGTGGTGGGCGGCCTGGGCTCGCGCGTGGCCGCCGAGTTCCCCGAGCGCACCGTGCGCGCCTTCGGCATCCCGCAGCGCTTCCTCGACCACGCCTCGCGCGGGCAGATCCTCACCGAGATCGGCCTGGACGCCGACGGCATCGCCGCCGTGCTGCTGGGCTGAGCGGGCGGGCGTCCGGCCGCCCCGGGGCACGCCGGGCAGCACGAGGGCCGGTACCCACCGCGGAGGCCGGCCCTCGTGCTCCGCCGAGTGATCCAGGGAGCTTGATCGATCAGAGTTTGCACATCGTGGCCCTTCCTTGCGAAGAGATGTCGCGATCGCCGCCTCTTCCAGGTACAGCGAACCTGCTGTGCATCGGAGCGCCAAGCACAGCTGCACCTCGCGCCGTCTCAGGCATCAGGTGCAGATCGAGCACGCTCGGGGATCGGGGCCGCAGTCCCTCTCGACTCATCGAGGCGTGCGCCTTAGGCTCACCACCGTGAAGGGGAACGCGAGACTCTGGTGTTCAGTTCGGGGATGCACAGTCACTGGCGTGACACTCTTGGCGTTGGCTGCATGCGCGAGCAACGGCGATAGCGGCGAGCCCTCGGATAAGGGGGCCTCGAGCCCTCCGAGTGCTTCAGCATCGGAGAACCCGGCGCAGGAGTACGAGGCCAAGGGGCCTGGCGGGATGGCCGCGCAGCTCAAGGGGACCCTGACGCAGCGGGAAGGATGCTGGGTCGTAGAGGGCGAGCACCAGGGCACGACCGTTCCAGTGTTCCCGACCGGCGAGGTCGTCTGGGAGGACGACGGCCTCACCTACCAGGGCACCCACTACGGCGAGGGCGACGAGATCGAGCTGGGCGGCGGGAACCCCGGTGAGAACGTCACGAGCGACTGCGAGGGCGACTCGGTGTTCCACGTCGCCGCCTCGTCCTCGTCTGAGTGACATGGGACTGCTGCACAGGTAGGTGACATCTGGTCTGTGGCGCTACGAGGCGTCGCTGGAAGGACGCGCACCGTGCCCAATCCCTGTCCCCAAGAGTTCCGTGACGACGTGGTCAGCGTTGCCCGAAACCGTGAATCTGGACAGACGATCAAGCAGATCGCAGCCGGTTTCGGGATCGCTGAGTCGTGCTTGTGCAACTGGATGCGCGCGGCCGAGGTGACCGGTGGCGCCCGGCCCGGGAGGACGACAGCGGAGAACGTCGAGCTGAGCGAGGCCACAAAGCGGATCCGGTTGCTGGAGCAGGAGAACGAGGTTCTGCGCCGCGCTGCGGCTCACCTGTCTCAGGCGAACCTGCCGGGAAAGTGATGTACCCGCTCGTCCGCGAGCTGGCCGGCGACGGGATCCCCGTCACGGTGACGTGCCGGGTGTTCAAGATCGCTCGCCAGCACTACTACCGGTGGCTGTCCAACCCGGTCACTGACGCCGAGCTGGCTGCCGCTTACCGCGCCAATGCCCTGCACGCCGACAGGGCATCGCAGTTCCGAAGCCGGACGTTCGTCCGCGCTCTGCACCGTCACGGCATGGTCGGCTCCATGGGCAAGGTCGGCGCGGCCGGCGACAACGCTGCGATGGAGTCCTTCTTCCCCCTGGTGCAGAAGAACGTCCTGGACCGTCGGCACTGGACGACCCGACAGGACCTGCGGATCGCGATCGTCACCTGGATCGAGCGCACCTACCACCGCCGCCGGCGGCAGGACGCTATCGGCCGGTTGGCCCCCATCGAGTACGAGACCATCATGACCACACTGGCCGCTCAGGCAGCCTGACCCGACCTGTCACCCGTCCGTGCAGCAGTGCCTCTGGCGGAAGTCATCGCCGGGGCGGGGCGCGATGCCCACGGAGGTGTGCGCCCGGATCGTGCCGTTGGACAGTCGCTCACGGCGGTAGCCCAGGCTCGACCACGCCGAGATGTGGGCGGCGCCCACGTACTGGGTGCGGGCACGGGCGAGGACGGGGCCGTGGGTGTGGCCGGTGGAGACGGTGCGCCCGGTGGCCAGGCGGACGGTCACCCGGGTGGTCTTGCTGCCGGAGGTGATGGTGACGCGGTCCTTCGCGCCGTCACCGTCCACGTCGGCGGTGGTCGTGTACGAGCTCGCCGCCGGGGTGGCCCCGGTGGTGGGCCCGGCCCCGGCCCTCGACCGGACGCCCCCACTGTGCCAGCCCCGGCCCGTGCGCGGCTCGCCCCCGACTCACAGGTGCCGCACGGTCGACTCACACCCGGTCGACGCACACCCGTCGGCTCAGGACCGTCCGGACACCACCGCCAGGGCGCGGTCGGCGCGGTCGGTCACCAGGCCGTCGACGCCCAGGTCGAGCAGGCGCCGCATGTCGGCCTCCTCGTTGACGGTCCACACGTGCACCTGCGCGCCGGCGAGGTGCGCCGCGTCGAGGAAGGCGTGGTCCACCACGCGCAACCCCCGGAAGTGCTCGGGCACCTGGTAGGCGTCGATGTCGTGGGCCACCCGCCGCACGAGCCGGTGGGTCCACTCCTCGGCTGCCGTGGCCAGATGCCGCCCCGGTGCGGCCAGGCGCCCCCGGGCCAGCTCGGCGGTGCCCACCCCGATGCCGGCGGCGAGCACGAGCAGCCGGCTGGCGGCCCACATCGCGGCCGTGCGGGCCTGCCCGGCCGAGGTGGCCACGGGGCGCGAGAGCAGGTCCAGCGCGCGCTGGCGGCGGGCGTCGTCGAACGAGGTGAGCAGCACCCGGTCGTGCACGCCGAGGCGCTCCACGAGGGCCACGGTCGGCTCCACCGCGCCGTCGGACTTGAGGTCCACGTTGAGGCGCAGCCCCGGGTGCCGGGTGAGCAGTTCCTCCAGCGTGGGCACCGGGTGGCCGCCGGTGATGCGGGCCCGGCGCACCTGCTCCCACGGCAGGTCGGCGATGCGGCCGGTGGCGTCGGTGACGCGGTCCAGGGTGTCGTCGTGGAAGGCCACCACCACGCCGTCGGCGGTGGCGTGCACGTCGGTCTCCACGTACGTGCAGCCCAGGGCCACGGCGGCGTCGAAGGCCGCCATCGAGTTCTCGCTGCCGTCCGGGGCGAACCCGCGGTGGGCCAGCACGAGCGGGCCGTCACCCGCCAGGTAGGGCGTGCGCGTGTCCCCGGCGTCGGCACCGCCGGGGGAGGGGATGCGGGCGGCGGGGGCAGGGTCCTCGGGGAAGAGGTGTCGCGTGGCGGCCATGGGGGCAGCCTCCACCACCTCGGTGAACGGGATCTGTCCTGTGGTGGCCCGCCCCGTCCACCACGCCACACACACGACGGCCGGGCCCGCGCCTGCGGACCCGGCCGTTGGCCGTGCGGTGGGAGATCAGATGTCGCGGAACACCGTGATGCTCGCGCCCAACTCGTTGAGGCGCGTGGCCAGCGCTTCGTAGCCGCGGTTGATGACGTACACGTTGCGCAGCACCGAGGTGCCCGGCGCGGCGAGCATGCCGAGCAGGATGACCACGCCCGGGCGCAGCGCCGGCGGGCACATGATCTCGGCGGCGCGCCAGCGGGTCGGGCCCTCCACCTGGATGCGGTGCGGGTCGAGCAGCTGCACGCGGGCGCCCAGGGTGGACAGCTCGGTGAGGTGGATGGCGCGGTTCTCGTACACCCAGTCGTGCACCAGCGTCTTGCCCTCGGCCATGGCGCCGATGATCACGAAGAACGGGAGGTTGTCGATGTTGAGGCCGGGGTACGGCATCGAGTGCACCTTGTCCTGCGGTGCCACCAGCGGGCCGGGCTTGTACGTGATGTCCGCCAGGCGGGTGCGCCCGTTGGCCGAGGTGTACTCCTCGGTGAGCTCGTACTTCATGCCCATGTGCTCGAGGGTGGCCAGCTCGATCTCGAGGAACTCGATCGGCGCCCGCTCGATGGTGATCTCGGACTGGGTGACGATGCCGGCCGTCAGCAGGCTCATCGCCTCGATGGGGTCCTCGCTGGGGGAGTACTCGACGTCGGTGTCGATGTCCTCCACGCCGGTGATGGTGAGCGTGGTGGTGCCCACGCCCTCGATCCTCACGCCCAGCGCCTCGAGGAAGAAGCACAGGTCCTGCACCATGTAGTTGCTCGAGGCGTTGCGGATGACCGTGGTGGTCGGCTCCATGGCGGCGGCCATGATGACGTTCTCGGTGACCGTGTCGCCGCGCTCGGTGAGCACGATCGCGCGGCCCGGGGCCTTCTTGGTGACCGTGGCGTTGTACTGGCCCTCGGTGGCCAGCACCTCCAGGCCGAAGGGCTTGAGCGAGTTCAGGTGCGGGCCCACGGTGCGGGTGCCCAGGTCGCAGCCGCCGGCGTAGGGCAGCTGGAACTCGGGGTACCGGTGCAGCAGCGGGCCGAGGAACATGATGATCGAGCGGGTGCGGCGGGCCGCGGCCTCGTCGATCTCCTCGAGCTTGAGGCGCTCCGGCGGGGTGATGCGCAGGTCGTTGGTGTCACCGAGCCACTTGGTCTCGACGCCGAGGGAGTTCAGCACCTCGATGAGGCGGTTGACCTCCTCGATGCGGGCGAGGTTGCGCAGCGTGGTGGTGCCCTTGTTGAGCAGGGAGGCGCACAGCAGCGCCACGGCGGCGTTCTTGGAGGTGCGCACCTCGATGCTGCCGGAGAGCTTGCGTCCGCCCTCGATGCGCAGGTGCTGGGGCATGGAGGCCGGCACGACGATGTCGTGGTCGAGGGCCTCGCTCACGCGGGCGATGGTGTCCAGGGAGAGGTTCTGCTTGCCCTGCTCCATGCGCGCGACCGCGCTCTGGCTGGTGTTCAGGATCTCCGCGACCTGCTGCTGGGTCATGCCCCGGTGCAGTCGGGCGTCGCGGATGAGGTTCCCGATCCGTGCCAAGTACTCATCAGTCATGCCCTCGACGGTATCTCATGGATGAGATATCGCAACCGGCCGACGCTCCGACAGGCCGTGTGTCATGGCCCACCTGCGGGTGCCCGACGGCCTCAGGCGGCCGCCTCGGCGACGGCGCGCACCACCACCGGCACCGCCAGGCCACGCTGCCACTCACGCGCCCCGCCGTCCGCCAGATGGCGCTCCACCTCGTCGGCGTCCACCCGGTCCCTCTCGGCGGTCTCCCAGAGCAGGTCGCGCAGCAGCGAGGGGGTGAGGAGGTTCTCCACGGGCACGCCCAGGTCGTCGGCGATCTCCCCGAGGTCGGCCCGTGCTCGGGCCAGGCGCGCGGCGGCGCGGGGGTCCTTGTCGGCCCACGCCTTGGCCGGGGGTGCCCCTACGGCGGGCAGGCGGGCGGCGGGCAGCTGGTCCTC
>NZ_KV824368.1:0-649 GCF_001816045.1 Kytococcus sp. HMSC28H12 | reverse complement strand
GCGAACGCGGCGACCGGGCAGGGCGTGAACGGTGGAGCAGACCCGCGCCATGACCGGGCGTGGTGGGACCAGGCCCGCGGCCGGGCCCTGTGCGAGCTCATCGACCACCTCCCGGCCGACCACCTGACCACCAGGACCAACGCGATCCTCATCGTCCGCACCGACCTGGACACCCTCCGGGGCCTGACGGACCGGGCCGGCCTCACCGACACCGGGGCGGTCGTCTCCGCCGGGCAGGTACGCCGCATGGCCGCCACCGCAGGCCTGGTCCCGGCCGTGCTGGGCACCGACTCGGTCGTACTCGACCTCGGCCGGCAGACCCGCTGCTTCACCGGTTCCCAGCGCACCGCCCTGGCAGCCTCCTACGAGACCTGCGCCGCCGCCGACTGCGACCGGCCCCTGGCCTGGACACAGATCCACCACGCCCACCCGTGGCACCCCGTGACCGCACCGGACGGCACCGTCCTGCACCCCGGGGGAGGACCCACCGACCTGGCCAACGCCATCCCCCTGTGCGGGCCCCACCACCGACAACTCGACGACCCACGCCTGGGCCACACCATCCACACCCACCCCGACGGCACACGGACCATCACCTACCACCCACGACGACCCGGACAACCATGGAGGACGGACACCCCACCCCGAG
>NZ_KV824367.1:0-2350 GCF_001816045.1 Kytococcus sp. HMSC28H12 | reverse complement strand
CGGGGAGGACGTCCTCCCCGGGCCGCGTCGCGCACCGCCTCGGCGGATCAGAAGTTGCCGCGCAGCTCCTGCTCGCGCTCGATGGCCTCGAACAGCGCCTTGAAGTTGCCGATGCCGAAGCCGAGCGACCCGTGGCGCTCGATGAGCTCGAAGAACACGGTCGGACGGTCACCGGTGGGCTTGGTGAAGATCTGCAGCAGGTAGCCGTCCTCGTCGCGGTCCACCAGGATGCCGCGCTTCTGCAGCTCCTCGATGGGCACGCGCACCTCGCCGATGCGGGCACGCAGCTCCGGGTCCTCGTAGTAGGAGTCCGGGGTGGCCAGGAACTCCACGCCCTCGGCCACCATGCAGTCCACGGTGCGGATGATGTCGTTGGTGGCCAGGGCAAGGTGCTGGGCGCCGGGGCCACAGTAGAACTCGAGGTACTCGTCGATCTGCGACTTCTTCTTGGCGATGGCCGGCTCGTTGAGCGGGAACTTCACGCGGTGGTTGCCGTTGGCCACCACCTTGGACATGAGCGCGGAGTAGTCGGTGGCGATGTCGTCGCCCACGAACTCGGCCATGTCGGTGAAGCCCATGACGCGGTGGTAGAACTCCACCCACTCGTCCATCTTGCCCAGCTCCACGTTGCCCACGATGTGGTCCAGGGCCTGGAAGAGACGCTTGGGGGCCCCCTCGCGCTTGGTGAAGCTGCTGGAGCGCGGGTGGTAGCCGGGCAGGTAGACGCCGGCGTAGCGCTCACCGTCGACCACGCGCTGCACGAGGGTGTGCCGGGTCTCGCCGTAGGTGGCGATGGCACCCACGCGCACGGTGCCGTGCTCGTCGGTGAGGTCGGTGGGCTCCTGCAGCACGGTGGCGCCGGCGGAGCGCGCGTGCTCGATGCACTTGTCGACGTCCGGCACCTCCAGGGAGATGTCAACGACGCCGTCCCCGTGCTTGGCGTGGTGCTCGATGAGCGGGGACTTCGGGTCCACGGCGCCCTTGAGCACGAAGTTGATGTTGCCGGACTTCAGCACGAAGGCCTTGTGGTCGCGGTTGCCGTTCTCCGGGCCGGAGTAGGCGATGAGCTCCATGCCGAAGGCCGACTGGTAGAAGTGCGCGGCCTGCGTGGCGTTGCCGCAGACGAAGGTGATGGCGTCCCAGCCGGTCACCGGGAAGGGGTCGGCCGAGGAGTCGTACTCCACGAGGCCGACGAGCTTCTTCAGCTGCTCGACCGAGAGGTTCTCGGCCTGCTCCTGGTCGGTCAGGGCGGTGAGGGTGGTGTCAGTCATGCGCGCCAATGTGCCTCACGCCACACCCGATGGCAACGAACGTCGCCCGGACTGCACACAGAGCACACTCTGCGCGCTCGATGCCGTGTCAGACTGTGCACTCTGCACACCACCGTCGATACTCAAGGGCAGGGTGACCACATGGCGACCCACAGGCTGGACGATCTGGACAGGGCGATCATCCGCACCTTCACCGACGACCCGCACGTGGGCGTCCTCGCGGCCTCCCGCCAGCTCGGCGTGGCCCGCGGCACCGTCACCGCCCGCCTGGCCCGGCTGTCCGATTCGGGTGTCATCGCCTCGTGGGCGCCGCACCTGGACCCCGCGGCGCTCGGCCATCCCGTGACGGCCATGGTCACCCTGCAGATCCGCCAGGTGGCGGGGCACGACGCCGTGGTGGAGCACCTGGCCGGCATCCCGCAGGTGCTGGAGGTGCACACCATCACCGGTGACGGGGACCTCTTCGTGCGGGTGGTGGCTCGCAGCAACGCCGACCTGCAGGACGTGCTCGACGAGGTGACCGCCCACGAGCACGTGGTGCGCGCCTCCACGAACATCGCGCTGGCCACCCGCATCGCGCACCGCACCCTGCCGCTCGTGGGCTGAGGCACCCCGGGGCCGGCCGGATGCGGGAGGTCCGTCACTTCGCGCGGTCGTAGGACTCCACCACGGCCACCGACAGCGGGAAGTCCACGGCGCTGGACGGGAAGAGCAGCTCGCCGGCCGAGCGCGCGGCCTGCCGCACGTGCTCGGCCACCTCGTCGGCCAGGTCGGCCGGGGCGTGCACGATCACCTCGTCGTGCAGGAAGTACACCAGCTGGGGCCGCTCGTCGGCCGGCAGGTGCCGGTACCCGTCGTCGAGGCGGCGCCGCAGGTGCCCCATCCAGCACAGCGCCCACTCCGCGGCGGTGCCCTGCACCACGAAGTTGCGGGTGAAGCGCCCCCACTCCCGCGCCATCGACCGGGCGCGGCGCTCCACCTCGGCGGAGGCGCCCGGCTGCTGGGCGGCTTCCTGGGCGCGGTGCCACCGGCGTGGTGGCGGCGGGGAGGTGGGGCCCAGCCAGGTGGACACCGCCTCG
>NZ_KV824366.1:0-16548 GCF_001816045.1 Kytococcus sp. HMSC28H12 | reverse complement strand
TGGGAACGGCCCGGGCGTGGCTGCACACCGAGCGCCGCCCGGCCGCCGCGGCGGTGCAGCTGGCCGCCGAGCACGACCTGCCCGGACTGGCCGCGGGGTTGGCCTGCAGCCTCATGACCTTCTTCGACTACGAGTGGCTCCACGAGGAGTGGCGCGCCACCGCAGGAACCGCCCTGGCCGCGGTGGAGGCCGCCGGGGCGGCCACTGGCAGCACCCCCGACCGTCCCGAGGGCGACCCCGACCTCCTGGGCATGCCCGTGGACGCCGTCACCCGCGCCCGCCTGCAGCGGGGTGGCGCAGTTCGACCTGTACCGGCAGCGCTACGAGCAGGCCGAGGAGCGTCTGCTGGAGGCGCTGGACGCCTTCGAGGCGGCGGGCGACGAGCGCGGCATCGCGCTGACCCACCTCAACCTGCTCACCGCCACCCGCGAGACGCACCGCCGGGCCGAGGCGCACTCCCACGCCCGGGAGGCCGGGCGGTGCGGGGTGCTGCGCATCCGGGCCTCCGCGCGCTCGGTCCGTGCCGGGCTGATGCTGGGCGACGACCGCCCCGAGGAGGCGCTGGAGCTCTACGACCTCGCGGTGAGCGACGCCACACGCGCCGACGACCCCCACCGCCTCGGCCTGGCTCTGCGGGGCCGCGCCCGCACCCTGGCCCGGCTGGGACGGATGCCGCGTGCGGTGTCCGAGGCGGAGCGCAGCGTGGCGTTGTTCGACCAGATCGAGGACTCCGGCTGCCTGGCGCACGCCCTGCGCATCCTCGGCGAGCTGCGCGCCGAGGCCGGCGACGAGGCCGGCGCCCGGGAGGCCATGGAGCGCGCGGACGGGCTGTACCTGACGGTCGGCCGACCCGGCGCCCGCGGGCCGTACGATGCCGCCGCGCGTTTCCGCTGAGCACGACGACGGGGCCGGGTGGGGATCAGTCCCCACCCGGCCCCGTCGCGGGTCCGAGGTGCCCGGTGTCAGTTGCTCCAGGTGAGCTTGGTGGGCATCTCGGAACCGCTGCCCCTGACGCTTGCGGTCACCGCGAGGTCGCCGGCGTCCTGCACGCCCCAGGCCACCCGGTAGGTCTGCGACTCCCCCGGCGGCACGGGGTCGCTCGGCAGGCGGATTTCCTGCGTGTAGTCGAAGATGCGTTCGGCGTCCTGGCCGCCGGACTGGGCCAGGAGGTAGTACGAACCGATGCCCAGCGGCGCGTCCCCGCGGTTGGTGACGGTCACCTCGTGGACCACCGCCTCGGAGGTCTTCTGGGCACCGGCCGCGCCCTCGGCGGGCTGGAACGGCTCGGGCCGGCCCACGGTGATCTCCACGTCACCGGCGCTGGCCGCGTCCCCGAAGGCCACCGCGGCGGCGTCCTCGTCCGGGGTGGTCGGGTCCTCCGCCGGCGTGGTCTCGTCCGGGGTCGTCGGGTCCTCCGCCGGGGTCGTCTCGTCCGGGGTGGTCGGGTCCTCCGCCGGGGTGGTCTGCTCCACCGACGTCTCGTCCCCCGTGCTCTGGTCGTCCTCGGAGTCACCCCCGAACCCGCCGAGGACGAAGAACAGCGCTGCCAGCACGGCCAGCACCAGCAGGCCAGCACCCACCAGGCATCCGATGGCGGTGCGGTCGTGCCCGCCCCCGGAGCGCCCGCCCGAGCCCCCGTGGCCCGTCATCGGGTGGGCGGGGTACGCGGGCTGTTCCCGGGCCGGGGTGGCACCGTACTGCCCGTAGGCGTCCTGGACCGGCTGGTCGTAGGGCGACGACTGCTGCCCCCCGTACACCGGCGGGGTGGGCTGGTCGTAGGGACGGGGCGACCCACCGCCACCGGCGGGGCCGGGCTGGATGCGGTGGGGCTCGGTCGGGCGGTCCTCCCAGTCGGGCGAGCCGGGGGGCGGAGGCGGTGTGGTCATGGTCTTCTCCCTCGTGCGATTGCTCCCAGTACACCTGACGCCACGCGGTCGGACGGGCGACCACGGGCCCATTCCGGTCCGTGGGTCCACGACCCGCGGTGGGTGGGACGGTCACCTCTCCCAGGTGGAGGTGCCGCGGCCCCCGTCGGGGGTCACCACCGAGCCGGTGACCGTCAGGTCCTCGGTGTCCTCCACCGACCAGCCTATGCGGAAGGTGGTGGACCCGCCGGGCTCCACCGCGCCCGACGGCTGGCCGAGGTCCTGGCCGAAGTCGAACCCGCGACGCACGTCCTCGCCGCCGGCGGTGGCCCGGAAGGTCAGGAACGAGACCTCGAAGGGCTTCTCCCCGTGGTTGGTGACCGTCACCTCCTGCACCACCGGATGCGCGTCCGGCGAGAAGCCGGCGGCGGTCTCGCTCGGGGTGAACGACTGCGGCTCGCCCACCACCACCTCCACCCCGTGCACCGTGGCCTTCTCGCCGAAGCCGACGGGCGCGGCGGACTCGACCGCTGGGACGGACGGCATTGAGGGCATGGCCGGGGTGGACGGCAGGGCGCCACCGGACGGCACCGCCGGGGCGGACGGGGCGTCCGGCAGGGTCGGTGTGGCCTGGGCGGCGTCGCCGGGACCGGCGTCCTCGGGGCGGTCCTCGTCCAGGCCTCCGAACAGCCAGAAGCCGGCCACCACCAGCAGCAGGGCCACCAGCCCGCCGCCCAGCAGGCAGCCGAGGGTGGTGCGGTCCGGCCCACCGGACGAGCCGCGCCCACCGGAGGACCGCGGCGCGGACGGGGCGGCGTCCGCCATCGGGTGGCTCCCGTCCACGGGGCCGGTCTGGATGCGCTGGGGGTCGGTGGTGCGGCTCTCCCAGTCGGGTGCCCCGAGGGTCGGCGGCGTGCTCATGGTTCTCCTCGTGCGACGGCGCCCCAGTACACACCACCGCACCAGCGGTGCGTCGCAGCCGTCCACAGGGCCCGGTCGTCGCGTGCCGTACGACGTGGCCCGCTCCCACCGACACCCCTCACCGGACCAGGCGGTAGCCCATCCCGGGTTCGGTGAGCAGGTGGCGCGGTGCGGTGGGGTCCGGCTCCAGCTTGCGGCGCACCTGGTTGGCGTAGACGCGCAGGTAGTTGGACTCGCGCCCGTAGCCCGGTCCCCACACGGACCGCAGCAGGTCCGCATGGGGCACGAGACGCCCGTCGTGGCGGGCGAGCTCCTCCAGGAAGCGCCACTCGGTTGGGGTCAGGTGCACCGGCTGGCCGGCCACCTCGCACGATGCCGTGGCGAAGTCGAGCACGAAGTGGGCGGTCACGAAGGGCGGTGTGGCCGCGTTGGTCACCGACTCTCCGCGGCGTAGGGCAGCCCGTACCCGGGCCATGAACTCATCGGAGCCGAACGGCTTCGTCACGAAGTCGTCGGCGCCCTCGTCCAGCGCCTCGACCTTGTCGTCGGAGGCCCGCCGGGCCGAGAGCACCACCACCGGCACCCGGCTCGTGCGGCGGATCCTCCGCAGCACCTCCACACCGTCGATGTCCGGCAGTCCCAGGTCGAGCACCACCAGGTCGGGTGCGTCCTGCTCCACGGAGTCCAGCGCGTCACGGCCACAGCCCACGGCCTCCACCTCGTAACCGCGGGCACGGAGGTTGATGCGCAGGGTGCGGCGGATGGCGTCCTCGTCGTCCACCACCAGGATGCGGGGGGTCATGCGTCGCCCTCCTCGGGGACCTCGGCAGCAGGGGACACACCGGCCACGGCGCAGGGCGCGCCCGGTGACGAGTGGTCGACCCCGGGATCCGGTGCGGGCAGGGTCACCAGCATCGTCAGCCCGCCGCCGGGAGTGGGCGCGGCCTCCAGGGTGCCACCCATTTCCGTGACCAGGCCCCTGGCCACCGCCAGACCCAGCCCCACGCCGTTGCCGGCCGGCACGTCACCCAACCGTTGGAACGGCTCAAACATGCGCGCCCGCTGGTCGGCGGCCACGCCCACCCCGGTGTCCGCCAGCTCGAGCACCACGGTGGCGCCCGAGGGATCCGCGTCGTCTCCCTCCACCCGGCGGGAGCGAAGCCGCACCGGTTCCCCGGCGGGCTGGTGGCGCAGGGCGTTCTCCAGCAGGTTGCCCAGCACCCTTTCCAACAGACCGGGGTCGGCCAGCACCACCCGGGCGGCGGGGTCGAAGTCGCACTCGACCGCGGTGGCACCCTCCTCCCCCTCCAGGGCGCTGTGCACCGTCTCGGCCAGGTCCACAGGACGCAGTGTGGCCACCACGGCCCCGAACTGCAGGCGCGACATGTCCAGCAGGTTGTCCACCAGGGCCTCGAGGCGGTCCGAGGAGTGCTCGATGATCTCCTGCAGCTCCTCGCGATCCTCCGGAGCGAAGTCGACCTCGGTGCTGCGCAACGACCCGATGGACGCCTTGATGGCGGCCAGCGGGGTCCGCAGGTCGTGGGAGACGGCCGAGAGCAGCGCCCGGCGGGCCCGGTTGTCGCGGGCCAGCTCGTCGGCGGTACGCGCCTCCGCCTCCAGGGCGCGGCGCTGCACCACGGCCTCGGCGTGCACGGCCAGGGCGGAAACCACGCGCCGCTGCATGGCCTCCAGCGGTCGGTCGGTGACCAGCACCAGCTGGTGGCCGTCTCCCACCGGTTCCCGCAGGGTCTCGGCACCCTCCGCAGTGCCTGCTGGCGGCTCCGATGCGGTGTCGGCAGGTCCGTCCGTGGCGTCCGCCGACGCCTCGACCACCGGCGGGCTCCCCTCCTCGAGGCGCACCAGGGACACCCGGCGCAGGCCCAGCAGCTCCACGGCCTGGCGCAGGAGGGTCCCCATCGGGTCGGCACTGCCCAGCACGGTGGGCGCCAGGGCCGCCAACGAGTGCGAGACCTGCTGGGCCCGCACGGCTGCCTGGGCCCGCCTCGCCCGCGCATGGACCACCCCTGCCACGAGCCCCGCGATGAGCACGTACACCACGATGGCGGCCACGTTCTGCGGGTCGGAGATGGTCCACTCGTGCACCGGCGGGGTGAAGTACCAGTTGAGCAGGGCCGAGCAGATCACCGCCGAGGCCACGGCCGGCCAGAGTCCGCCGGCCAGGGCCACCACCACGGTCACCAGGAGGTAGACCTGCACGATGAGGGGCAGCGCCCCGCCGGAGGGCAGCAAGGTCATCGGCGGCGTGAGCAGCAGCGGCAGCAGCACCGCCAGCACCCATCCCCAGCGCACCTGCTCGGCCGGGAGGTCCGCCACCGGGCGGGAGAGCCCACCGCGGCCGGCCAACGCATGGGTCACCACGTGCACGTCGATCTCACCGGAGTCCCGGATGATCTTCTCGCTCGTGCCGGCGTCCACGGCACGGCGCCACCACGGCCGCCGGCTGGACCCCACCACCACCTGGGCGGCGTTCACGCCGCGGGCGAACTCCAGCACGCCCTCGGCCGGGTCGCGCCCGGTGACGGTGTGGAAGGTGCCTCCGAGCTCCTCGGTGAGCTGTCGCAGCCCGGCCACCGCGCCCGGCGAGGAGACGGTGAGTCCGTCCATGGGGGCCACGTGCACGGCATGGAAGGCCCCTCCGGCCGACCGCCCGGCGATGCGGGCGCCGCGACGCAGCAGCGTGCTGCCCTCGCGTCCCCCCGAGACGGCCACCACCACCCGATCGCGGGTGGGCCAGGTGCCATCGATGCCGTGCTCGATCCGGTAGGCGGCCAGGCCCTCGTTGACCCGGTCGGCGAGCCACAGCAGGGCCAGCTCGCGCAGGGCGGCCAGGTTCCCGGGCCGGAAGTAGTTCTGCAGCGCGGAGTCCACCCGCTCGGGCCGGTAGACCAGACCGTCGGTGAGACGTGCCCGCAGGGCCTCCGGCGAGAGGTCCACGAGCTCCACCCGGTCGGCGGCGCGCACCTGGGCGTCGGGAACGGTCTCGCGCTGCACCACCCCGGTGATGGCGGTGACCGTGTCGTTGAGCGACTCCAGGTGCTGGATGTTCACCGTGGAGATCACGTCGATGCCGGCCTCCAGCAGGGCGCGCACGTCCTGCCAGCGCTTGGCGTTCTCCGAGCCGGGCGCGTTGGTGTGAGCCAGCTCGTCCACCAGCGCCACCTCGGGTCGACGGTCCAGCACGGCCTGCAGGTCCATCTCCTCCACGGCCACCCCGCGGTGCACGGTGCGGCGGCGGGGCACCACCTCCAGCCCCTCGGCGCGCCGCCGGGTGGCGGGGCGGTCGTGGTCCTCGAGGTACCCGATGACCACGTCCACCCCGTCGGCCGCGAGGGCGTGCCCCTCGTCCAGCATCGCGCAGGTCTTGCCCACGCCGGGGGCGGCGCCGAGTCGGATGCGGAGTCGTCCCTGGCTCATGGCGTGATTGTCACCGGTCCGTCCCGACGGCGTCGGCCAGGGCCAGGTTGAGCAGCAGGACGTTCACCCGGGGCGCCCCGACGAACCCCAGCGAGGGGCCGTCGGTGTGCTCCTCCACCAGCGCACGCACCTGCTCGACGGGGAGGTCGTTGGCGGCGGCCACGCGCGGCAGCTGGTACTCGGCGTACTCGGGGCTGATGTGGGGGTCCAGCCCGGACCCCGATGCGGTGACCGCGTCGGGCGGGACCGGCCCAGCGGCATCGGGGTTCTCCTGCCTCACGGCGGCCAGGCGCTCCCGGACGACCTCCAGCTGGGCGGGCTCGCGGGTGCCCAGGTTGCTGCCGCCGCTGGAGGCACCGTCGTGGTCGGTGGCCGAGGGGCGGGGGTGGAACCACCGCGGGTCGGTGGTCTCCTGCGAGAACAGCGCCGAGCCCACGGCACGGCCGTCGTGGTGCACCACCGAGCCGTCGGCCCGGGCCGGCAGGGCACGTCCGGCCAGCAGCACGGCGGCCGGGTAGAGCACGCCGAGCACCACGGTCATGACCAGCAGCATCCGCACGGCGGCGAGCAGGGGACGGGTCAGGGAGGAGTTCACGTTCATCACACCATTCCGGGAATCTGGGAGACGACCAGGTCGATCAGCTTGATCCCGACGAAGGGGGCCACCAGGCCACCGACGCCGTAGACCAGGAGGTTGCGGCGCAGCAGTGCACCGGCGGACGCGGCCCGGGCGTGGACGCCCCGCATGGCCAGCGGAATGAGCGCCACGATGATCAGGGCGTTGAACACCACCGCCGAGAGCATGGCCGACTGGGGGCTGGCCAGGTGCATCACGTCCAGGCGCCCGAGCCCCGGCAGGACGCCGGCGAACAGGGCGGGGATGACGGCGAAGTACTTGGCCACGTCGTTGGCCACCGAGAAGGTGGTCAGGGCCCCGCGGGTCACCAGCAGCTCCTTGCCCACGCGCACCACGTCGATCAGCTTGGTGGGGTCCGAGTCGAGGTCCACCATGTTGGCCGCCTCCTTGGCGGCCTGGGTGCCGGTGTTCATGGCCACTCCCACGTCGGCCTGGGCCAGGGCGGGGGCGTCGTTGGTGCCGTCACCCGCCATCGCCACCAGCCGGCCGCCGGACTGCTCGGCCCGGATGAGGCGCATCTTGTCCTCCGGCGTGGCCTCGGCCAGCACGTCGTCCACACCGGCCTCGGCGGCGATGGCGCGGGCGGTGAGCACGTTGTCACCGGTGACCATGACGGTGCGGATGCCCATGGCGCGCAGCTCCTCGAAGCGCTCGCGCATGCCGTCCTTGACCACGTCCTTGAGCGCCACCACACCCAGCACGCGGGCCGGGCGGCCGGGACGCTGCTCGGCCACCACCAGCGGGGTCGAACCCTGCTGGGAGACCTCGTCCACGATCGCCCCCAGGGCGTCGCCCACGGTGCCACCGGCCTCCCGCACCCAGGCGCCCACGGCGCTGGCGGCCCCCTTGCGCAGGCGGGTCCCGTCGGGCAGGTCCACGCCGCTCATGCGGGTCTGGGCGGTGAACGGCACCGGTTCGGCACCGGCGGCGGCCAGCTCCTCCACGGTCGGACGTGCGCTCCCGGGGGCGGCGCGGTCGGCGGCCCACTCCACGATGGACCGCCCCTCCGGCGTCTCGTCCCAGAGCGAGGAGGTGCGGGCCGCTGCGACGGCCTCGGCCTCCTCCACACCGGCTGCGGGGTGCACGGCATCGGCCCGGCGGTTGCCGTGGGTGACGGTGCCGGTCTTGTCCAGCAGCAGCGTGTCCACGTCACCGGCGGCCTCCACGGCCCGGCCGGAGGTCGCCACCACGCGGCGCTGCACGAGGCGGTCCATGCCGGCGATGCCGATGGCCGAGAGCAGCGCCCCGATGGTGGTGGGGATGAGGCACACCAGCAGGGCCACGAGCATCACCGGCTCCACCCGGCTCCCGCTGTGCACGGCCAGGGGTTGCAGGGCCATGACCGTCAGCAGGAACAGGATGGTGAGCACCACCAGCAGCACCGAGAGGGCCTTCTCGTTGGGGGTGCGCTGACGGTCGGCCCCCTCCACCAGGGAGATCATCCGGTCGATGAAGCCGGCGCCGGGCGCGCTCGTCACGCGCACCACGATGCCGTCGGAGACCACCGTCGTGCCGCCGGTCACCGCGCAGCGGTCCCCACCGGACTCGCGGATCACCGGGGCCGACTCACCGGTGATGGCCGACTCGTCCACGGTAGCCACCCCCTCGTGGACGTCACCGTCGCAGGGGATGACCTGCCCGGCGGTCACCACCACGAGGTCGCCCACACCCACCTGTTGGGCGGGCACCTCCTCGGTGCTGCCGTCAGGCAGCAGGCGCAGGGCCGTGCGGTCGGTCTGGGCGGCGCGCAGGGAGTCGGCCTGGGCACGTCCACGACCCTCGGCCACGGCCTCGGCCAGGTTGGCGAAGAGCAGGGTGGCCCAGAGCCACAGCGTGGTGCCGATGCTGAACACGGTGGGGTCCAGCACCGTGTACAGGGTGGTCAGACCCGAGCCGATGAGCACGACGAACAGCACCGGCTGGTCGATGACGTGGCGCGGGTCGAGCTTGCGGAACGCCTGGGGCAGCGCGTCGAGGGCGGTGCGGGACAGGGACGAGCTGGACGGGGTGGTGCTCATGAGAGGGCCTCTCCGATGGGTCCGAGGGCGAGCGCCGGCAGGTAGGTGAGGCCGGCGACCAGGAGGGTGACGGCGAGCAGCAGCACCGCGAAGGTGGGTGTGGCCGTCGGGAGGGTGCCGCGCGTGGCCGGGCGGCGGGTGCGGGCGGCCAGGGCCCCTGCCAGTCCCAGCACCACGGCGATGGTCGCGAAGCGACCCAGCAGCATGCAGAAGGCCAGGCTGAGTGTGAACCACTCGTCGGAGGCCGTCAGGCCCGCGAACGCGGACCCGTTGTTGTTGGCTGCCGAGGCATAGGCGTAGAGCACCTCGCTGAGACCGTGCGGTCCGGAGTTGTTCAGCGCCGCCCCGGTGCCGGGCACGAGCACCGCCACGGCGGAGCACCCGAGCACCAGGGTGGGCACCACGAGCACGCTGAGAGCGGCCCAGGTGATCTCCTTCTGCCCGATGGACTTGCCGAGCAGCTCCGGGGTGCGTCCCACCATCAGGCCAGAGAGGAAGACCGCCACCACCAGCATCACGAGCATGCCGTACAGGCCCGAGCCCACACCGCCGGGCGACAGCTCGCCGAGCAGCATGTTGAGCATCAACATGCCGCCACCGACGGCGCTGTAGGAATCGTGCATCGAGTTGACCGCACCGGTGGAGGTTCCGGTGGTGGCAGCTCCGAAGACCACCGACCACGGCACGCCGAAGCGCACCTCCTTGCCCTCCATGCCGCCGGCCGTCCCCCGGGCGGAGACCATCTCGGCCCAGCCGATGACCACCACCGAGCAGGTGAGCAGGGCCCCCATCACGGTGGCCAGCAGGGCACCGTGACGGGCGTCACCCACCATCAGGCCGAAGGTGCGGGTCAGGGCGAACGGGATGACCAGGATGAGGCAGATCTCCAGCACGTTGGTCCACGGGGTGGGGTTCTCCAGGGGGTGTGCCGAGTTGGCGTTGAAGAAGCCACCGCCGTTGGTGCCGACCTCCTTGATGGCCTCCTGCGAGGCCACCAGTCCGCCCTGGAGCACCTGCGTGCCCCCGGAAAGGGTGGTCACCTCGGAGGGTGCCTGCAGGGTCTGGACCACACCGCCGAGCAGCAGGAGCAGCGCACCCAGGGTGGCCACCGGCAGCAGCACACGGAAGACGGTGCGGGTGAGATCCACCCAGAAGTTGCCCACGGTGTCCGCACCGCTGCGGGCCAGGGCACGCAGCAGTGCGCCCGCCACGGCGATGCCGGTGGCGGCCGAGACGAAGTTCTGCACCGTCAGGCCCGCCGCCTGCACCAGGTAGCCCGCTCCGTCCTCACCGGAGTACGACTGCCAGTTGGTGTTGGTGGTGAAGCTGACGGCCGTGTTGAGGGCGGTGTGCCAGTCCATGGAGCGGCCCAGCCCGTAGGGCAGGTGGCCCTGCACCAGGATGAGTCCCCAGAGGAGCAGCACGGACGCGACCGCGAAGGCGAGCACCGCGGCCAGGTAGGCCCGCCACGGCTGCTCGGCGCGGGGGTCGACGCCCACCAGTCGGTAGGTGAGGCGTTCGACGGCCCAGTCGTGCTCGTCGGTGAGGACCCGGTGGAGCCAGCCACCGAGCAGGTGGGCGGGAACGACGAGGAGGGCGGCGACGACGGCCAGCCCCAGCAGGGAGTGCACGAGGATGTTCACGGCACCACCTCAGTAACGGTCCGTCACGAACATGTGGACGATGTAGGCCAGGGTCGCGATCCCGGCACCCAGCGCGATGAGATCTTCGAACATGTCCCCCATCGGACCTCGCGGACACCGGGGTGGTGCGGGGCGTTGACGTGGGCCTGATGCCCTCTTGACGCGTTGTTGACGGCCGACACCGGCCACCCACCGCACAGACGGGGTGGTTCCCCGCCGGGCCCTCACCTCCCCGTGCTGTCGGCCTCCCCCTGTTCACCCACAGGAAACCCGCGCGTCGCCGAGGTGGGGCACGCTGTGCCCACGTCTTGTCCCCTCCCGTCGCACAGGAGTTCCCGTGGCCACCGCCGCACCCGAGCCCCCACCCACCACCGACGCCGGCCGCCACGGCGACGGCGGCCGCGACCTCTGGTGGCACCTGCTGTTCGCCGTGATGCTGGTGGGCACGCTCATCACCTTCACCAGCTGGGCCACCGGGCAGATCGACTCCCACCACGCGGTGCTCGTGGTGACGATCCTCTTCGGCCTGTTCATGGCCTTCAACATCGGCGGCAACGACGTGGCCAACTCGTTCGGCACCTCGGTGGGTGCCGGCACGCTGAGCATGAAGCAGGCCCTCATGGTGGCCGCCGTGTTCGAGGTGGGCGGCGCGGTCCTGGCCGGTGGTGAGGTCACCGAGACGGTGCGCTCCGGCATCGTGGACCTGGACGGCATGGCCCTGGCGCCCATGGACTTCGCCTTCATCATGATGTCGGCGCTCCTCGGGGCGGCCGTGTGGCTGCTCGTGGCCACCCAGATGGGCTGGCCGGTCTCCACCACGCACTCCATCGTCGGCGGCATCGTCGGCGCGGCGGTCACCCTCGGCCTGGTCACCGGCGAGGGCGGCTGGGAGATGGTGCAGTGGGGCGAGATCGGCCAGATCGTCATCTCCTGGTTCCTCTCCCCGCTGCTGGGCGGCGTCATCGCCTACCTGCTGTTCGGCCTCATCAAGCGGGGCATCCTGCAGTACAACGAGGCCGCCGACGAGCGCCTGCGCCGCATCAAGACCGAGCGCATCGAGCACCGCGCCCGCCACAAGGAGGCCTTCGAGCGCCTCAGCGAGCTGCAGCAGATCTCGTACACCAACGCCATGGCCCGCGACGCCGTGGTGGTGAGCGCCGACGGCGACTTCGACCGCGACGAGCTGGAGACCGACTACTACCGGGAGCTCTACCGCATCCAGGACCAGCGCGACGACGTGGCCGCCCACAAGGCCCTGGAGACCTGGGTGCCGCTGCTGGCGGCCTTCGGCGCCATCGTCATCACCGCGATGCTGCTGTTCAAGGGGCTCAAGAACCTGCACCTCACCGACGGGGTGGCCGACAACCTCATCGTGCTGGCCATGGTGGGCGCGGCGGTGTGGGTGGCCGTGTTCATCTTCGCCAAGAACCTCAAGCAGCAGTCGCTGGCCCGTTCCACCTTCGTGCTCTTCAGCTGGATGCAGGTGTTCACCGCCTGCGCGTTCGCCTTCAGCCACGGCTCCAACGACATCGCCAACGCCGTGGGACCGTTCGCGGCGGTGTTCGACGTGCTCAAGACCGAGCAGATCGGCGAGGAGGCCGCCGTGCCCGCCCCGCTGATGCTCGCCTCGGGCGTGGCCCTGGTGGCCGGTCTGTGGTTCATCGGCCGCAAGGTCATCACCACCGTGGGCTCGGGCCTCACGCAGATGCACCCGGCCAGCGGGTTCGCCGCCGAGCTCTCGGCCGCCGGTGTGGTCATGACCGCCTCGCTGCTGGGGCTGCCGGTGTCGTCCACGCACATCCTCATCGGCGCCGTGCTGGGCGTGGGTCTGGTGAACCGGGCGGCCAACTGGAACCTCATGAAGCCGATCGCCCTGGCGTGGGTCATCACCGTGCCGGCCGCGGCCGTGGTGGGTGCCGGGGGTGTGCTGGTGCTGCGGGCCGTGTTCGGCTGAGGCGTCCCCGCACGCGGCGGGCCGGGCGGGGACTCCCTGCCCGGCCCGTTCGCGTGAGGGCTCAGCGGCGCCCGTCGAGCACGTCGGTGACGAACATGTGTCCCGGCGCGTGCGTGATCGCCCACGGCGGGCGGGAGGCCTCGATCACCGCCTGCGGGGTGACGCCGCACGCCCAGAAGACCGGCACGTCGTCGGGCTCCAGGTCGGTGGGGTCGCCGAAGTCGGGGCGGGCCAGGTCGGCGATGCCGAGGGCGGCCGGGTCGCCGGCGTGCACCGGGGCGCCGTGGGCCAGGGGGACGTTCGCGCTGGTGGTGCTGGCCGTGGGCACCAGCGGCAGCGGCATCGGCCGCATCGAGACCACGAGCTCGCCGTGCAGTCGGCCGGCCGGGGTGAGCTGGCGGTCGGTGAGGTACATGGCCACGTTCCGCCCCTGGTCGATGTTCCGCACCGGCACCCCCGCGGACTGCAGCGCCGCCTCGAAGCCGAACGAGCACCCGAAGAGGAAGGCCACCGCGTCGTCGCGCCAGTGGGCGGTGGCGTCGGGCACCTCGTCGGTGACCTGCCCGTCGCGCCAGATGCGGTAGGCCGGCAGGTCGGTGCGCAGGTCCGCGCCCCGGGCCCACGAGGTGGTGGGGTCGCCGGGGTCGGTGACGTCCAGGAGCGGCATCGGGGCCGGGTTGCGGTGGGCCAGCAGCAGCATGTCGAAGGCCCAGTCGGCCGGCAGCACCACGAGGTTGGCCTGGGTGACGCCCGGGGCCACGCCACTGGTGGGGCGCACCTCGCCGGCGCGGTAACGGGCGCGCGCCTCGCGGGCGGCGGTCACGGCATCGGGGGTGGTCATGGCGCCAGCGTAGGCGGGCGGGGTGGGCGAGGCGGCCAGTGCGGCTCAGGCGGTCGGCTCTCGCCGCGCGTCGGGGCGGGCCGGCGCACGGGAAAGGTCACCGCGCACGGGAAAGGTGCTCCCCACACGGCTTGTTTCCCGCGCGGAGAGCACCTTTCGCGTGCGCACGGCAACTTCGCGTGCGGAGAGCGCCCTGGCGCAGGCGGACGAGGCGGCCGACGGGGACGGGTGGGGCCGGGTCCCCGGCCGTCCCGGGACGCCGCCCCATGAGCCCGGCGGCGGCTCCGCGCGGCTCAGACGGTCGGCTCAGAGCTGCCAACGTTCACGCCCCAGTTGATGCCGGACGTGTCCGTGAGGTCGCCGTAGACGTCGCCCCACATCTGCTGCTCCATGGGCATGTTCACCGCGCCTCCTCGGCCAGGCCGTCGAACTGGCGGCGCAGGGTGGCCTCGTCGGAGCCCCACAGCACCAGGTTCATGCCGCCGCGCACCACCTCGTCCTCGGGGCGGGTGCCGTCGGCCGCCATGAGCACGTAGCCGCCATCGGTCTCCAGCTGGCCGTGCATGACGCCCTCCGGGGAGCCCATGGCCGATCCGGCCGTGTGCCACCATGCCGTATGCCCTCCCCCGCACCCCGCCTGCGCGTGGCCACCCCGGCCGATGCCGCCGCTTGCGCCGCCATCTACGCCCCGTCCGTCCGCGACACCGCCATCACCTTCGAGCTGGAGGCCCCCGACGCCGCGGAGATGGCCCGCCGCATCGAGGGGGCGCTGCGGCACCACACCTGGCTGGTGGCCGAGGAGGGCGGCGAGGTGCTCGGCTACGCCTATGGCGGGCGCCACCGGGTGCGCGCCGCGTACGACACCACCGCGGAGGTGAGCGTCTACCTGGCCGAGGCCGCGCGCGGCCGGGGCCTCGGCCGCCTGCTCTGCGAGCGGCTGCTCACCGACCTGGCCGGCCGCGGGCTGCGACTGGCCGTCGCCGGCATCACCCTGCCCAACGCCGCCAGCGTGGCCCTGCACGAGCACCTCGGCTTCGAGCACGTGGGCACCTTCCGGCGCGTGGGGTGGAAGTTCGGCGAGCCGCACGACGTGGGGTGGTGGCAGCGCGACCTCTGAGGCCGCCCCGCCGCCCTACCGGGTCCCGCCGGGCCCTCAGCGGCGGGTCGAGCGCTCCACCAGCAGCCAGGCCATCACCGAGGCCACCGCGTGCAGCAGCAACAGCACCAGCGCGCTGAGCAGGTACACCGGCAGCTCGTGGTCCCACAGCGGGTCCTGGGTGCTGCGGCGCGCGGTCAGGGTCTGCAGGTCCACCGAGGAGGCCGCCATCGCGTAGCCCCACCGGGTGGGCGAGAGCCACGCCGCCTGCTCCAGCCCGGCCCGGTCCACCACCGGGAACAGGCCGCCGCTGAGCACGAGCATCACCATCATCGCCACCACCAGGGTGGGCATCACCTGGTCCAGCGTGCGCAGCACCGCCGAGACGCACAGCCCCACCGCCACGCACGCCGCGGCGCACAGGCCCATGGCCAGGGTGAGCTCCCACCACGACAGGCCGAAGTGCGAGAACTCCGGGCGCCCCGTGTGGGCCAGCGTCACGGCCACGAGGATGCCGGCCTGCAGCACCGCCACCACCGAGAGCAACGACACCTTGGCCGCCATGTAGGCCAACGGGCGCAGGCCCACCGCGGCCTCCCGGCTGAAGATCGGCCGCTCGGCCACCAGGTCGCGGATGCTGCCGGCCACGCCCATGAACGCCGCTCCCACGGCCACGATGAGCAGCACCATCATCGGGGAGGAGGAGGGGCGGGCCTCCATGCTGGGCTCGCGGAACCCCGCATCGCCCGGCACGAGCCAGGAGAGCAGGCCCACGAGCACCGGCATCGCCAGGGTCATGGCCACGTACACGGGGTCGGCGGCCATGACGCGCAGCTGGCGCCGGACCACCACCGACCACTGCCGCATCGGCGACTGCTGGCGCACCGGCTCGGAGATCTCCCCCGCCGGGCGCCGTGCCGGGGCCGGCTGTGGCGGACGGGTGCGGGCGAAGGCGGCCTCCACGCCCTCGGGGTCGGCGGAGACCTGCTCGAAGACGTCGGCGTGGTTGTCCGCCCCGAAGTGCGGCAGCAGCCCGGCCGGCGGGCCGAAGTAGGCCACGCGTCCGCCGGGGGCCAGCAGCAGCACCCGGTCGCACAGGTCCAGGTTGGCCACCGAGTGGGTGATGACCGCCACCGTGCGCCCGCCGTCGGCCAGCTCGCGGAAGGTGGTCATGAGGCGCTTGTCCAGGCCCGGGTCGAGGCCCGAGGTCGGCTCGTCGAGGAACAGCAGGGAGGGCTCGGTGAGCAGCTCCATGGCCACCGAGACGCGCTTGCGCTGCCCACCGGAGAGCCGGTCGATGCGGGTGCCCGCGTGGGGCGTCAGCGCGAGCGCCTCCATCACCTCGGCCACGCGGGCGGCCCGGGCGGCGGGCTCCACGTCCTCGGGGAAGCGCAGCTCGGCGGCATAGCCCAGGGCGGCACGCACGGTGAGGTGGCGGTGCACGATGTCGTCCTGCGGCACGATCCCGATGCGGTGGCGCAGCTGGTCGTACGAGGCGTAGAGGTCCAGCCCGTCGTAGAGCACCTCCCCCTCGGTGGCCGGGCGGGAGCCGGTGAGCGCGCCCAGCAGCGTGGACTTGCCCGCACCCGACGGGCCGATGACGGCCAGCAGGCTCGAGCGCGGCAGCTCCAGGTCCACGCCCTGCAGCAGCACCTTGCCCGAGCCGAGGCGCACGCCGAGCCCGTGGGCGGTCAGGGAGACGTTGCCGTGGTCGCTGCCCATCACCAGGGCGCCGTCGCGCACCCGGAAGGTCGCGTGGCCCACGGCCAGGCGCTGCCCCTCGGTGAGCAGGCCGGACTCCACGCGCTGGCCCTCCAGGTAGGTGCCGTTGCTGGAGCCCAGGTCGGTGACGGCGAACCCCTCGGGCCGGGCCTCCAGACGCACGTGGCGGCGGCTGACGAGCAGGTCCTCCACCTGGATGTCGCAGTCGCGCTCGCGGCCGATGGTGAGCACCTGGCCGGGCTGCAGGTGCCAGCTGCCCTCGGTGCGGGCGGTGGCGTCGTCGGGGGTGGTGATGGTGGCAGTCGGTGCGCCCGGGAGGGGGCCGGTGCCGTCGAGGGGGTGGAGGCGGGTGGCCTCCGGCGGGGCCGGCTCGGCGGGTGCGGGCTCGGCGGGTGCAGGCTCCGGCTCCGGCTCGG
>NZ_KV824365.1:0-2315 GCF_001816045.1 Kytococcus sp. HMSC28H12 | reverse complement strand
CCCCGACCACACCGTGGTCGGGGCCCTCCGTCATACCCCGGATGGAGCCGTTGCCGGACGGGCGGGAGCGTGTTGAATGTCATGCCGCCGGGGGCTAGGTTGCGTCCTCGGGACGGGGGATCCTCCCCCGCTGACCGCGGCCGACCGGCCGGCAGCGGCAGGTGCCTGACACACAGAGGGGAAGTTTCGTGATCAACAACGCTTCGCGCCAGGCCGTTGGGGCCCTGGGCATCGTCGGTCTCTCGCTGAGCGCGGCCCCGGCGGCCGTCGCCACCGGCGGCGCCAGCGACCAGCAGGCCGAGAAGGCCGAGTACGTGGTGATGCTCCAGCAGCCGGCCAAGGTGGCCCAGGCCGGCGGCCTGCACACCGCGTCCGGCAAGGCAGCCGCCCAGGCCCACACGGATGCCGCCGTCCGGCGCATCGAGGCCACGGGCATCGAGGCCGCGCAGACCTACCGCACGCTGGGCGGCTTCTCCGCCGAGCTCACGGCCGAGCAGGTGGCCCAGCTCGAGGCCGACCCGAGCGTCGCCCTGGTGAGCGAGAACCGCGAGTACCGGGTCACCGGCACCCAGTCCACCCCGCCCTCGTGGGGTCTGGACCGCATCGACCAGAAGGACCTCCCGCTCGACGCCAAGTACACCTACCCGTCGACGGGTTCGGGCGTGAACGTCTTCGTGCTCGACACCGGCCTGCGCTCCACCCACACGGACTTCAAGGGGCGCATCAAGCCCGGCCACAGCGTCATCGACGACGGCATGGGCACCACGGACTGCCACGGCCACGGCACGCACGTGGCCGGCACGGCTCTGGGCACCCAGTACGGCGTGGCCAAGGGAGCCACCGTCACGCCGGTGCGCGTCCTGGACTGTGACGGCTTCGGCGACTCGCGGGGCACGATGGCGGGCATCGACTGGATCGCCTCGAAGGCCAAGGGCCCGTCCGTGATGAACATGAGCCTGGGCAGCACCCAGCCCGGCGAGGACCCCGCTGAGGCAGCGGCGCTCTCCCGCCTCGAGGACGCTGGTGTGTTCATCGCGATGGCCGCCGGCAACGAGAGCGAGGACGCCTGCGACTACGCCCCCGGCAACGGCAAGGCCGGCCTCAACGTCGGCTCCACCGACCGCACCGACTCGATGTCGTCGTTCTCCAACTTCGGCACGTGCGTCGACGTCCTGGCCCCCGGCAGCGACATCGTGTCGGCCGGCCACGGCGCGGACGACGCCCACCAGACCATGTCCGGCACGTCCATGGCCTCGCCGCACGTGGCGGGCGCCGGCGCGCTGTACCTGGAGAAGCACCCGCAGGCCACCCCGGCCCAGGTCAAGAAGGCCATCCTGGACGCCGCCGCGGTCGACAAGATCAGCAACGTCAAGGGTTCCCCGAACCTGCTCCTCAACGTGCAGCGCCTGCTGACCGACCCCGAGCCGGGGCGCGACCTGATCCGCATCGGCGGGGCCGACCGCTACGAGACCGCCGCCAAGCTGGCCCTCAAGGACCGCAAGACGGCCGACACCGTCTTCATGGCCTCCGGCCAGGGCTTCGCCGACGCCATGTCCGCCGGCTCCGCGGCCCACACCCGGGCCCGGTCGATGCCGGACGGCGGCAAGGACGCCCCCGTGCTGCTGACCCGCACCGACCGCGTGCCGGCCTCCACGGCCAAGGCGCTCTCCTCCCTGAAGGCGAAGAAGGTCGTGCTGGTGGGTGGCGAGAAGGCCATCTCCGCCAAGGTGGCCTCCCAGCTGAAGGCCAAGGGCCTGGCGGTCGAGCGCATCGGTGGCGCCAACCGCTACGAGACCAGCGCCAACGTGGTCAAGCGCTTCGGCAAGGGCGTGAACACCCTGTACGTCGCCTCCGGTGACGACTCCGCCTACGCCGACGCCCTCGCGGGCTCGGCCCTGGCCGGCTCCCAGGACGCGCCCGTGCTGCTGACGCGTCCGACCAAGGTCGCCCCCGTGACGCAGCAGGCTGCCGACAACGCGGCGGCGAAGAAGGTCGTGGTGCTCGGTGGTCCCGCCGCCGTGAGCAACACCGTGGCCTCGAAGCTGGGCGCCACCTCGCGCCTCGCCGGTGCGGACCGCTACGCCACCTCGGTGCAGATCGCCAAGAAGTTCGGCAAGCACCAGTGGACCTTCGTCGCCTCCGGCATGGACTACCCGGACGCCCTGACCGGCGGCGCGCTGGCGGCCAGCAAGGACAGCCCGCTGCTGCTCACCCGCGACAACCGCCTGCCGGCCGTGGTGAACAGCTTCGTCAAGGCCGCGCCGACCCAGCACACCGCCATCATCGGTGGCCCGTCCGCCGTCTCCACCACCGTG
>NZ_KV824364.1:0-1370 GCF_001816045.1 Kytococcus sp. HMSC28H12 | reverse complement strand
GCGCTCGGCCTCGCTGGCGGGGTGGGGGCGCTCGGCGGGGTCCTTGGCCAGCATCGCGGCCACCAGGTCGTCCAGGTCCGGCGAGACCGAGGGCAGCTCGGTGGACACGCGCGGGGCCGCCACGTGGAGGTGCTGGTTCACCAAGGTGGTGGGGTCACCGGTGAACGGCGTGCGGCCGGTGAGCATCTCGAAGAGCATGCAGCCCACCGCGTAGACGTCGGAGGCCGGCTCGGCCGGGGAACCGTCGGCCAGCTCCGGTGCCATGTACTTGGCCGTGCCGAGCACGTGGTCCGGCTGCGTCAGGGTGACCGTCACGTCGGCCAGGGCCCGGGCGATGCCGAAGTCCATGATCTTCACCGTGCCGTCGTCGGTGACCATGACGTTGCCCGGCTTGATGTCGTTGTGCACCACGCCCTGCTCGTGGCTGTAGGCCAGCGCGGCCATCACGTCGGCGGCCACGTCCACGGCCCGCCGCGGGGCGAGCACGCCCTCGGTGTCCAGCACGGTGCGCAGGGTGGAGCCGGAGACCTTCTCCATGACGATGAAGGGCAGCGGCAGGCCGCCGCGGGTGTCCGGCTGGTGCTCACCCACGTCGAAGACAGACACGATGCCCGGGTGGTTCAGCCGGGCGGCCGCCAGGGCCTCGGCCTCGAAGCGCCGCACGAAGGCGGGGTCGCGCGCGAGGTCCTCACGCAGGATCTTCACGGCCACGCGACGGCCGAGGCGGGAGTCCCGGGCGGCGACGACGTCCGCCATGCCACCCCGGCCGAGGGTCTCTCCGACCTCGTAGCGGTCGGACAGCAGTGGGGTCTCCATGTGGGTTGTCTCCTAGGCGAGGTCGGACAGGTCGAGGGACTCGGTGAGGGTGATGTCCGGCGAGGACGGGTTGATCGGGCCGATGGTGACCGACGCGGTGGGGTCAAGGGGGCTGTCCGTCGGCGACGGGCTGTCCGAGGGGCTGGGGCTGTCGGTGGGGCTCGGCTCCGGGCTGTCCGTGGGCGACGGCTCCGTGGTGGGCGTCGGGTCAGGCCCGGGTTCCGTGGTGGGGCTGTCCGTGCCGGTGGGGTGCCCCGGACCCGTGGTGGTGGGCTCCGACGTGGGACTGGGCTCGTCCGTGGGGCTCGGCTCCGGGCTCTGCGTCGGCGAGGGCGCCGTCGGGGTCGGGGTCGGGTCGGTGGTGGGTGCGGTCGTCGGGTCGGTGGTCGTCGGGTCCGGCGTGGGGTTCACCGGGTCCTGCGTCGTGGTCGGGATGGTGGTGGTCGGGTCAGCCGGCGTGTCGGGCTCGGTGGTCGGGTCCTCGGTGGGGTCCGGGCTGTTGGTGTGGGTGGTCGTGCGGGTCACCGTGCTGGGCCCGTCGCTCACCGGCGGTG
>NZ_KV824363.1:0-4587 GCF_001816045.1 Kytococcus sp. HMSC28H12 | reverse complement strand
AGGGGCCCGGTCCAGCGGACCGGGCCCCTTCGAGGGTCAGCAGGACGTCAGCCCTGCAGGCCCTTCATGATCTCGCGCATGCGCTCGGCGGTCTCGGACGGCGTCTTGCCGACCTTGACGCCGGCGGCCTCGAGGGCCTCCTTCTTGGCCTCGGCCGTGCCGGAGGAACCGGAGACGATGGCGCCGGCGTGGCCCATGGTCTTGCCCTCCGGGGCGGTGAAGCCGGCCACGTAGCCGACGACCGGCTTGGTGACGTTGGCCTTGATGTACTCCGCGGCGCGCTCCTCGGCGTCGCCACCGATCTCACCGATCATCACGATGGCGTCGGTGTCGGGGTCGGCCTGGAAGGCCTCGAGGGCGTCGATGTGGGTGGTGCCCACGATCGGGTCGCCGCCGATGCCGATGGCAGTGGAGAAGCCGAACTCACGCAGCTCGTACATCATCTGGTAGGTCAGCGTGCCCGACTTGGACACCAGGCCGATGCGGCCCGGGCCGGCGATGTCGGCCGGGATGATGCCCGCGTTGGACTGACCGGGGCTGATGATGCCGGGGCAGTTCGGGCCGATGATGCGGGTCTTGCCCGCCTTCTTGGCCTCGGCCCAGAACTCGGCGGAGTCCTGCACCGGGATGCCCTCGGTGATGACGACGGCCAGCTCGATCTCGGCCTGCACGGCCTCCAGCACGGCGTCCTTGGAGAACTTCGGCGGGACGAACAGCACGGAGACGTTCGCACCGGTGGCCTCCATGGCCTCCTTGACCGAGCCGAAGACGGGGACCTTGTGGCCACCCTCGAACTCGACCTCGGTGCCGGCCTTGCGCGGGTTCACGCCACCGACGACGTTCGTGCCCGAGGCGAGCATGCGCTGGGTGTGCTTCATGCCCTCGGAGCCGGTCATGCCCTGGACGATGACCTTGGAGTCGTTGTTCAGGAAGATCGCCATGCTCAGTTCTCCTTCGCGGCCAGCTCGGCAGCCTTCTCGGCGCCGCCGTCCATCGTGTCGGCAATGCTCACCAGCGGGTGGTTGGCCTCCGCGAGGATGCGGCGGCCCTCCTCGACGTTGTTGCCGTCGAGGCGCACGACCAGCGGCTTGGTGGCGTCGTCGCCCAGCATCTCCAGGGCCTTGACGATGCCGTTGGCCACGGCGTCGCACGCGGTGATGCCACCGAAGACGTTGACGAACACGGACTTGACCTGCTCGTCGCCCAGGATGACGTCCAGGCCGTTGGCCATGACCTCGGCCGAGGCGCCACCGCCGATGTCGAGGAAGTTGGCCGGCTTGGCCTTGCCACCGGTCTTGTCCTGGCCGGCGTAGGCCACGACGTCGAGGGTGGACATCACGAGGCCGGCGCCGTTGCCGATGATGCCGACGTTGCCGTCGAGCTTCACGTAGTTGAGGTCCATGGCCTTGGCCTTGGCCTCCAGCGGGTCGGCGGCGTCCTTGTCCTCCAGCTCGGCGTGGTGCGGCTGGCGGAAGTCGGAGTTGCCGTCGAGGGTGACCTTGCCGTCGAGGGCGACGATCTCGCCGTCCTCGGTCTTGACCAGCGGATTCACCTCGACCAAGGAGGCGTCCTCCTCGGTGTAGACCGTGTACAGGGTCTTGAGGACCTCGGCGATCTTGTCCTGGGAGTCGGTGAAGCCGGCGGCCTCCACGATCTCCTTCGCCTTGGCGTCGTCCAGGCCCACCGACGGGTCGATCTCGATGCGGGCCAGGGCCTCCGGGCGCTCGACGGCGAGCTGCTCGATCTCGACGCCGCCCTCCTTGGAGCACATGGCCAGGTAGGAGCGGTTGGCGCGGTCCAGCAGGATGGAGAAGTAGTACTCCTCGGCGATCTTGGCGCCCTGGGCGATCATCACCTTGTGCACGGTGTGGCCCTTGATGTCCATGCCCAGGATCTGACGGGCGGCCTCCTCGGCCTCCTCCGGGGACTTGGCGAGCTTCACACCACCGGCCTTGCCACGACCACCGGTCTTGACCTGGGCCTTGACGACCACGACTCCACCGGACTTCTGCCCGATTCGCTCCGCGGCAGCCCGAGCGTCCTCGGGGGTGGTGGCGACCTCACCGGCCAGCACCGGAACCCCGTGCTTCTCGAACATGTCACGGGCCTGGTACTCGAAGAGATCCACGAGTTGACACCGTCCTCACGATTTCGACTGTTGTTGCCGGCCCGCGTGCACGGGCCTGCCTCCGGTGACTCTAGTCCCTCACCGTGCACCGGCTCCCGGCGGTCGATGCGACCTGGATCACGCCCCGGCGCGTCGTGGTCAGAGCTTCTCGACCGGCGCGTAGCGCAGCAGCAGGCGCTTGGTGCCGAGCTCTCCCCCGAAGTCCACGTGCGCCATCGCCTTGTCGCCGGCACCGTCCACGCGCACCACGGTGCCCAGGCCGAACGAGTCGTGGGTGACGCGGTCCCCGGCCTCCAGCGCCACGACCGTGCGCGTGCGCTCCGGCGCGATGCGGCCGGCCAGGCGGGCGACCCCGGGCTGGCTCGTGGGGGCGTGGGCGGCAGCGGCCCCCTCGCGCTCCCAGCGCAGCAGGTGCTCGGGCAGCTCGGCGAGGAAGCGCGAGGGCGGGTTGTACTGCGGCGAGCCGTAGGCCGAGCGGACCGTGGCCCGCGAGAGGTGCAGGCGCTCACGGGCGCGGGTGATGCCCACGTAGGCCAGCCGGCGCTCCTCCTCGAGCTCGTCGGGGTCGTTGAGCGAGCGCATGTGCGGGAAGGTGCCGTCCTCGAGGCCGGTGAGGAAGACCACCGGGAACTCCAGCCCCTTGGCACTGTGGAGGGTCATGAGGGTGACCACGCCCCTGCCGTCGTCCTCCTCGGCACCGGCGTCGGTGTCGGCCACCAGCGAGACCTGCTCGAGGAAGGCCGCCAGGTGCTCGGTACCGCTGGCGGTACCGGCGGAGGGGCTGTCGGGGTCGGCCGCGGCCTCGTCGAACTCGCGCCCCACGGAGACCAGCTCGGCGAGGTTCTCCAGCCGGCTCTCGTCCTGCGGGTCGTCGGAGTCGCGCAGCTGCTGGGCGTAGCCGGTCTGTTCCAGCACCGCCTCGAGGACGTCGGCCACCCCGCCACCGGCCTCGGCCACGGTGCGCAGCGCCTCCAGCAGCGCGGAGAAGCCCTGCACGGCCCGCAGCGAGCGCACCGCGAGCCCGGGGGCGTCCTCGGCGCGGCCGAGCGCGGCGACGAAGGGGATGCGCTCCCGCTCGGCCAGGGCCACCAGCGCCCCCTCGGCCCGGTCGCCGATGCCGCGCTTGGGCACGTTGAGGATGCGGCGCAGGTTGACCGTGTCGAGCGGGTTGACCAGCACCCGCAGGTAGGCCAGGGCGTCCTTGATCTCGCGGCGCTCGTAGAAGCGCGTGCCGCCCACCACCCGGTAGGGCAGGCCCACGCGGACGAAGACCTCCTCCAGGGCACGGGACTGCGCGTTGGTGCGGTAGAACACCGCCACGTCGCCGGGCACGGCCTTGCCGGCGTCGACGAGGTCGTCGATGCGCTCGGCCACGAAGCTCGCCTCGTCGTGCTCGTTGTCGGCCACGTAGGCCACGATCTGCTCGCCGTCCCCGGCCTGCGACCAGAGGTTCTTGGCACGGCGGCGCTCGTTGCGCTCGATGAGCGTGTTGGCCGCGGTGAGGATGGTCTGGGTGGAGCGGTAGTTCTGCTCCAGCAGGATGGTGCGCGCCTGCGGGTAGTCGGTCTCGAACTCGATGATGTTGCGGATGGTGGCGCCGCGGAAGGCGTAGATGGACTGGTCGGCGTCACCCACCACGCACAGCTCGGCCGGCGGCACCTGGTGCTCGCCGGGCTCCTGTCCGGACTCGAGGCCGCCGGTCGCCCCGGCGCCGCCGGTGAGCTCGCGCACCAGCACGTACTGGGCGTGGTTGGTGTCCTGGTACTCGTCCACCAGGATGTGGCGGAACCGGCGGCGGTAGTGCTCCGCGATGGCCGGGAAGGCCTGCAGGATGTTGACCGTCGTCATGATGAGGTCGTCGAAGTCCAGCGCGTTCGCCTCGCGCAGGCGCTGGCTGTAGCGCGTGTACACCTCGGCGATGGCGCGGTCGTACGGGTTGTCCCCGGCCGCCGCGGCAAAGGCCTCGGCGTCGACCAGCTCGTTCTTGGCCGCGGAGATGCGGTGCCCCACCGCACCGGGCGGGAAGCGCTTGGGGTCCAGGTCGAGCTCGCGGACCACCAGGCTGAGCAGGCGGGTGCTGTCCGCGGCGTCGTAGATGGAGAAGGTGGAGCGCAGGCCGATGGTCTTCGCCTCGCGCCGCAGGATGCGCACGCAGGCCGAGTGGAAGGTGGACACCCACATGGCACGGGCGGCCGGTCCCACGAGGGACTCCACCCGCTCGCGCATCTCGGCGGCGGCCTTGTTGGTGAACGTGATGGCCAGCACCTGCCCGGGGTGCACGCCGCGGTGCCGCAGCAGGTGGGCGATGCGGTGGGTCAGAACGCGGGTCTTGCCCGACCCGGCCCCGGCGATGATGAGCAGCGGGCTGCCGCTGTGGAGCACCGCCTCACGCTGCGGCGGGTTGAGCCCCTCGAGCAGGTCCTCCTCCGAGGCCGGGGTCGCCGGCGCCCCGGGGCGCC
>NZ_KV824362.1:0-7152 GCF_001816045.1 Kytococcus sp. HMSC28H12 | reverse complement strand
GGTGGCCGGGGCCGAAATCCGGCCCCGGCCACCGCTGTCCCGCCCCGGGGGCGGGTGCGGGCGCCGCGTCAGGCGCGGCCGTCGAACATCTTGGTCACCGAGCCGTCCTCGAACACCTCGCGGATGGCCTGGCTGAGCAGCGGCGCGATGGACAGCACCGTGAGCCCCTCGAAGCGGTTCTCCTCGGCGATCGGCAGGGTGTCGGTGAGGATGACCTCGCGGGCCACCGAGTCACGCAGACGCTGCACCGCCGGGCCGGACAGGATGCCGTGCGTGGCGGCGATGATGACGCCCTTGGCGCCGGCCTCCATGAGCGCGTCGGCGGCCTTGCAGATGGTGCCGCCGGAGTCGATCATGTCGTCCACGAGCACGCACATGCGGCCCTCCACCTCGCCGATGACGCGGTTGGCCACGGACTCGTTGGGGCGGGTGATGTCGCGCGTCTTGTGGATGAACGCCAGGGGCCGGTTGCCCAGGCGCTCGGCCCACTGCTCGGCCACCTTGATGCGGCCGGCGTCCGGGGAGACGACCACGAGGTCCTCGTCGCCGTACTTCTCCTTGACGTGGTCGGCCAGGATCGGCATGGCCATGAGGTGGTCCACCGGCCCGTCGAAGAAGCCCTGGATCTGCGCGGTGTGCAGGTCCACCGCCATGAGGCGGTCGGCACCGGCGGTCTTGAACAGGTCGGCCACCAGGCGGGCGGAGATCGGCTCGCGGCCGCGGTGCTTCTTGTCCTGGCGGGCGTAGCCGTAGAAGGGCAGCACCACGGTGATGCGCTTGGCCGACGCGCGCTTCAGCGCGTCCACCATGATGAGGTGCTCCATCAGCCAGGTGTTGATGGGCGCCGTGTGGGCCTGCACCACGAACGCGTCGCAACCGCGCACCGACTCGTTGTAGCGGACGTACAGCTCGCCGTTGGCGAACTCGTACGCCTCGGTGGGCACCACCTGCGAACCCAGCTCGTGGGCGATGTCGGCGGCGAGCCCGGGGTGCGCCCGGCCCGAGAACACCATGAGGTTCTTCTCCGTGGTCCGCTGGATCGCCAGCGGGGCGTGCTCGCCCTCGGTCGCGGCGGGGGCACCCTGGTCGCTCATCGCTTCTCCATCACTCGGGACGTGGGGTTCTGGGGCCAGTCTCTCAGTCCTCGGTGGAGCGCTCGCGCGCCACCTCGTCGGCCGCCTGCGCCGCCGCGGTGCCGGCGCGCTTCTCCTGCACCCAGCCCTCGATGTTCTTCTGCGGGGCCACGGTGATGGCCAGGGCACCGGCGGGCACGTCCTTGCGCACCACGGTGCCGGCACCGGTGTAGGCGCCGTCGCCCACGGTCACCGGGGCGATGAACATCGTGTCCGAGCCGGTGCGGCAGTGGTTGCCGATGCGGGTGCGGGACTTGGTGACGCCGTCGTAGTTCACGAACACCGACGAGGCACCGATGTTGGAGTGGTCGCCGATCTCCGCGTCGCCCACGTAGGTGAGGTGGGGCACCTTGGTGCCGGTGCCGATGGTGGAGTTCTTGGTCTCCACGAAGGTGCCGATCTTGGCGTCGGTGCCCAGCTGGGTGTTGGGACGCAGGTAGGCGAACGGGCCCACGCTGGCGCCCTCACCGATGGTGGAGAGCTCGCCGTGCGTGCGCACCACGGAGGCACCGCGGCCCACCTCCACGTCGGTGAGGGTGGTGTCCGGGCCGATGACGGCCTCGTCGCCGACGGTGGTGGCGCCCAGCAGCTGGGTGTTGGGGCGCACCACGACGTCGCGGCCCAGGGTCACGCCGGTGTCGATCCAGGTGGTGGCCGGGTCGACGACGGTGACGCCCTCCATCTGCCAGTGGCGCACGATGCGGCGGTTGAGCTCGGCGCCGAGCTCGGAGAGCTGCGCACGGTTGTTGACGCCCTCGGTCTGCAGGGTGTCGGTGATCACGTGGGCGGCCACGGTGCCGCCGGCCTCGCGGGAGAGGCCGAGCACGTCGGTGAGGTACTTCTCACCCTGGCTGTTGTCGGTGCCCAGGCGCGGCAGGAACTCGCGGAGCACGGCGGCGTCGAAGGCCCAGATGCCGGAGTTGATCTCGCGCACGTCGAGCACGTCGGCGTCCTCGCCACCGGCCTCGCGGGCGGCCAGCGCGTCCTTGTGCTCCACCACCTTGCGCACCGAGCCGTCGGTGTCGCGGACGATGCGGCCGTAGCCGGTGGGGTCCTCCAGCTCGGCGGTGATCACGGTGACGCTGGCGCCGGCGGCCTCGTGGGCGGCGGTCAGGTCGGTGAGGGTCTGGGCCGTCAGCAGCGGCACGTCGCCCATCGTCACGATGACGGTGCCGGAGAGGTCCTCGGGCAGCACCGCGAGACCGGCCTCGGCGGCGCGGCCGGTGCCCTTCACCTCGTCCTGGTCGGCGATGAGGGCCTGCGGGTCCACCTCGGCCACGTGGGCGGCCACGCGCTCGCGCTCGTGGCGGACGACCACGGAGAGGTACTGCGGGCCCGCCTCACGCGCGGCGTGCAGCGCGTGGCCCAGCAGCGTGCGCCCACCGATGGGGTGCAGCACCTTGGGGAGGGTGGACTTCATCCGCGTCCCCTCGCCGGCGGCGAGGACGATGACGGCAGCAGGCTTGGCAGTGCTCAAGAGGACTCCAGCGATCGGTGAGGGGGCGCAGGCGACCGGTGGGGCCGCCTCGTTCGCCAGCGACTCTACTGCGTCGGGCCGGGGGCCTTCCGGCGGCGCGGGCCGGCAGGCGCTGCGCGCGGGCCGGCCCGCCACGGCTCCCCGGGTAGGAATCGAACCTACGTCCCTAGTCCTGATTCAAAGTCAGGCGGCCCCTACCAGCAGAGCAACCGGGGAACGCCCCGCAGGGCCGGGCCAGCCTACGCGTCGCGGCGGGCGGCCCGGTCGGTGGGACCGGGCTCGTCGGCACCGGGAGCCGGGGACGTGCCCGGCTGGTCGACGCCGTGGAACTGCGCCGAGCGACGGGTACTGCGGGCGATGAGCCACACGAGCAGCACCACGACCGCGGCGAGCAGCACGAAGACCAGCAGCGCCGGCACGACGGCGGACGCGTTCGCCATCGGTCAGACCGCCGCGGTGTGGAAGAAGGTGGTGCGGCGGGTGAAGCGGGCCTGCTCGTCGAGCACGTAGAAGTCCGCGAAGCGCACGGCCGAGGCGCTGCCGTCCTTGAGGGTGCCCTCGAAGCGGCCGTGGACGGCCACCTGGTCGCCGTCGACGAGCAGGGCGTCCACGGTGTGCGCGCCGGAGGCGATGACGCGGTCACCGGTGTAGAAGGCACGCAGTGCGTCGTGGCCCACGAAGGGCTCGTAGCCGGGACGCTCGTAGGTGGCGTCCTCGGCGAAGAGCCCGATGAGGGTGTCCACGTCGTCGGCGTCGACGGCCTGGTAGTAGGAGCGGACGGCGGCCTCGGCGGCGGAGCGATCGGTCATGCCGTCATCCTCGCACCCGCGGCGGTGGCGGCGGGGAGGGTGTCGGGGGCGCCGCGGCCCGCGCCCGGCACACGGGGCGAGAGTCTCGACATCGAGATTCTCGGCCGGCGTAGGCTGACGACATGACCCAGCCCCCCGGCCCCACCGCCGACGACGCGGCAACCCCCGGCCCGCTGCACGACGAGGTGGACCTGGTGCTGGCGGCCTGGGAGCGCGAGCGCCCCGACCTCGACCTGCAGCCGCTGGCCGTCCTCAGCCGCATCTCCCGGGTGGCCCGCCTGCTCGACCTCGCCCGCCGCGAGGCCTTCGGCGCCGGGTCGCTCGAGCCGTGGGAGTTCGACGTGCTCTCGGCCCTGCGCCGCGCCGGCGCACCCCACGAGCTCTCCCCCGGGGCCCTCGTGGCCCAGACCCTGGTCACCAGCGGCACCATGACCAACCGCATCGACCGGCTGGTGGGCCGCGGCCACGTGGAGCGCGAGCGGTCCACCACCGACCGGCGCGGCGTCATCGTGCGCCTCACCGACTCCGGGCGCGAGGCCGTGGACGCCGCCATGACCCAGCTGCTCGCCCACGAGCGGGAGCTGCTCGCCGGCATCGGGGCCGACGAGCAGGCCGACATGGCCGCCGCCCTGCGCCAGGTGCTGACGCGCCTGGAGCACTGAGCGGCGGCGCGGGGCCTCAGCGGACGGTGGGGAAGCTCGGCGCGGGGCTCGTCTCCCCGTCGTCCACGGCGTCCTTGGCCGAGAGGACGATGTTGGGGTCGGGCGTGCCCACGACCTTCTCGTCCTTCATCGGGTAGTCCATCTGCGAGAGCACCACGCGCATGGCCTCCAGGCGGGCGCGCTTCTTGTCGTTGGAGCGGATGACGGTCCACGGCGCGTCACCCGTGTCGGTGTAGAAGAACATCGCCTCCTTGGCCGCGGTGTAGGCGTCCCACTTGTCCAGCGAGGCCACGTCCGTGGGGCTGAGCTTCCAGTGGCGCACCGGGTCGGTGTGGCGCTTGGTGAAGCGGGCGGCCTGCTCGGCACGGCCCACGGAGAACCAGAACTTGAACAGGTGGATGCCGGAGTTGACCAGCATGCGCTCGAACTCCGGGGCGCTGCGCATGAACTCCTGGTACTCGGTGGGGCTGCAGTAGCCCATGACCCGCTCCACGCCGGCGCGGTTGTACCAGGAGCGGTCGAAGAAGACGATCTCGCCGCCGCTGGGCAGGTGGGGCACGTAGCGCTGGAAGTACCACTGCGACTGCTCGCGGTCGGTGGGCTTCTCCAGGGCCACCACGCGGGCGCCGCGGGGGTTGAGGTGCTCGGTGAAGCGCTTGATGGAGCCGCCCTTGCCGGCAGCGTCGCGGCCCTCGAAGAGGATGGCGATCTTCTCGCCGCTGCGCTTGATGTGGTGCTGCATCTTGAGCAGCTCGATCTGCAGGTCGCGCTTGGTGGCCTCGTACTCAGCGCGCTTCAGCTTGGCGTCGTAGGGGTAGCCGTGGCGCCAGGAGTCCTTGCCCACCGGGGTGCCGCGCTCCGCGAGCGCCGTGTGGAGCTCCTCGAGGCGGGCGGCGATCTCCGGGTCCGGGTTGGCCGCGTCCGCCAGGATCGGCACCTGGGCGGGGTCCACGTCCTCGGCGGCGGCGTCCAGGCGCTCCTCGAGGTCCTCGTCCTCCGGGGCGGGGGCCTCGGCGGGCGCGGCGGAGGTCGCCTGGGCGCTCCGGGCGGGCTTCTCCGCGGCCTTCCGACCGCTGCCCGCGGTGGAGCGGGAGGTGCTGGCCGCGGCGGCTGCCTTGGTGGTGGACGGACGCTTGGACGTGGCCATCTGGGCCTCCAGACTGTGTGTGGATGGGGCACCCCCAGCCTACGACCACGCGTCGTTTCCCCGACAATCCTCCGCCGCCGGTCAGGACCCCCGGCGCGCGAGGCCGGTCAGGCGGTGGCGGCTGCCTCGGCGGCAGTGGCCCGGCCCGCGGCGATCATGTCCTCGCGGCTCACGACCTTGATGCGCTCGCGCCCCTCGGCCTCGCCCAGCGCCATCTCGTGGGCGTCCAGGCGCTCCCACTCGTCGAAGAGCGTGAGGTCCACGCCGGCGGCACGCAGCTCGGCCAGCAGCTCGTCGGGCGACCCGGCCGGGGCCGGCAGGGCCTCGAGGTCGGCCATGAGCGACTCGATGGTCTCCTTGGCGTCGGACTTGGTGTGCCCGATGAGGCCCACCGGCCCGCGCTTGATCCAGCCGGTGACGTACGCGGCCTCCTTGGGCGCGCCGTCCTCGATGACGCGACCGGCCTCGTGCGGGATGGTGCCGGTGGCGTGGTCGAACGGCAGGCCCTCCAGCGGGGAGGACAGGTAGCCCACCGCGCGGTAGACCGCCTGCACGTCCCACTCCTTGAACTCGCCGGTGCCGGAGACGGTCCCGTCGCCGTTGTACTGCATCACCTCGGTGCGCAGACCGGTCACCGACTCGTCGCCGAGCACCTCCACCGGGGCCTGCATGAGGTGCAGGTGGATGCGGTGCGGGGCACCGGTGGGCTCCTTCTCCAGGTACTTCAGCAGCGTGTCCACCACGAGCTTGGTGGACTTGGCCGCCTGGATGGCCGCCTGGCCGGCGTCGTCGATCTCGAAGCCCTCCTCGGTCATCACCACGTCCACGCTGGGGCTGTGGGAGAGCTCGCGGAACTCCATCGGGCTGAACTTCAGGTGCGCCGGGCCACGGCGGGCGAACACGTGGACGTCCTTGACGCGGTTGGCCTTCAGGCCCTCGTACACGTTGGCCGGGATCTCGGTGGTGAGCTGCTCGTCGGCCGGCTTGGCCAGCATCCGCGCCACGTCCAGGGCCACGTTGCCGGCGCCGATGACGGCCACGGACTCGGCATCGAGCGGCCACTCGCGCGGCACGTCCGGGTGGCCGTCGTACCAGCTCACGAAGTCCGCGGCGCCGTGCGAGCCCTTCTTGTCGATGCCGGGGATGTCCAGCGGGCGGTCGGCCATGGCGCCGGTGGCGAAGACGACCGCGTCGTAGTGCTTCCGCAGCTGCTCGAACGTGATGTCCGTGCCGAAGTCGACATTGCCGATGAAGCGGAGGCGGTCGCCGGACAGCACACGGCGCAGGGCCTTCACGATCTCCTTGATGCGCGGGTGGTCCGGGGCCACGCCGTAGCGCACCAGGCCGTAGGGCGCCGGGAGGCGGTCGTAGACGTCGACCGTGGCCGACTCGTGCTCCTTGGTCAGGATGTCCGCGGCGTAGATGCCGGCCGGGCCGGCTCCGATAACGGCAACCTTCACAGGGCGCATGGGGACCTCTCACTCGGGGACGCGCCCCGCCACGACGGGCAGGGCGAAAGGGGGATAGGTCAACCTTACCAACGGCCCGGGGCGCGTCCTCCACACGGGCGGGCGCCGACGACCGGGGTCAGCCGAAGCGCTCGGCGGCCTCCAGCCACTCGGCCTCGGCGGCGTCGTGCTGCTCACGCAACCCGGCCTCCCGGGCCGACAGCGTGGTGAGCCGCTCGGGGTCCATGGCGGCCTCGGCCATCTCGGCGTGCACCTTCTCCAGCTCGGTGGTGGCCTTCTCCATCTGCTTCTCGGCGCGGGCCATGGCCTTGGTGAGGGCCCGCTCCTCGGCCGGGCTCAGTCCCGAGGCCGTGGACGAGCCAGAGGCACCCGACGCACCTCCCGCACCGGCCCCCGGCCCCACACCCGAGGCCGCCGCCACGGCCTCGACCACGTCGCGCCCGCCCCGCCCGGTG
>NZ_KV824361.1:0-5348 GCF_001816045.1 Kytococcus sp. HMSC28H12 | reverse complement strand
AGGCGGGCGGCGGGGTCCGCCATCGCCCACGGGGCGAGCACGAAGGCACGCTCGGCCGCGCGCGGGTGGGGCAGCAGCAGCTCCCCCTCGGCGTGCACCTCGGTGCCGGCGCGCGGGTCGCCGTACTGCACGAGGTCGAGGTCGAGCGTGCGCGCCCCCCAGCGCACCTCCCGCGTGCGGCCGTGCGCCGCCTCGATACCGTGCAGCGCGGCCAGCAGGTCGGCGGCGCCCCGCGTGGTGCGCACCAGGGCCACGGCGTTGAGGTAGACGGGCTGCTCCACCCCACCCACGGGGTCGGTCTCCACCAGCGGGGACAGGCCCGTCAGACGAACACCCGGCAACGCGGCCAGGGCGGCCACGGCCGAGGCCAGGGTTCCGGCCGGGTCCCCGAGGTTGGCGCCCAGGGCCACCACCGCCGGCAGCTCGCGCTCGCGCACGGCGGTCACCGAGGCGTCGGCGAAGGGCACCGTGATGGGCGCCTGCGGCTTGTGCACCGTCACCTCCAGACGCGGGCAGCGGTCGCCGCCCGGGAGGGCCTGCACGGCATCGAGGAGCCGCTCGGCGAGGGTCTCGAGCAGGTCCACCGGCTCGCCCTCCACGGTGGCCACCAGCACCTCGGCGGCCTGGCCGTAGTGCAGCGTGGCGCCGATGTCATCACCCGCGCCGGCCCCGACCGGCAGGTGGGCCACGAGGTCGACGACGAAGTCCTGGCCGTCCCGGCGCTCGTGCTCGAACACCCCGTGGTGCCCCCGCGCCCGCACACCGGAGAGGCGCACGACCTGGCCGGTCACGAGGCCCACCGCCGCCCGGCCAGCCCGGCCCGCCGCAGCACCCCGAGGGCGTCCACGGTGCCGACCACGTCGTGCACGCGCACCGCCCACGCGCCGGCCTGCGCGGAGAGCAGCGGGGTGGCCGCGGTGGCGGCGTCGCGCTCCACCGGCGGCACCGGGTGGTCGGCGTCCGCTCCGGGGCGCGCCTGCTGCAGGAAGCCCTTGCGCGAGGCCCCCACGAGGGTGGCGCACCCCAGCTGGTGCGCGCCGGTCACGAAGCGGTCGAGCTCCCCGGTCATGGCCCAGCTGTGCTCGGGCGTCTTGGCGAAGCCCAGGCCCGGGTCCAGCACCACCTGCCCGCGGCGCACCCCGGCGGCCTCGGCCACCTCCAGACGCTGCGCCAGCTCGGCCAGCACCTCGCCGGTGACGTCGGTGTAGCGGGCCGGGCCGTACATGTCCGCCGAGTGCCCGCGCCAGTGCATGAGCACGTAGGGCACACCGGTCTCGGCCACCACGCGGAACATGTCCTCGTCGGCCAGGCCGCCGGAGACGTCGTTGACCACGGCAGCACCGGCCTCCACCACGGCGGCGGCCACCGAGGCCCGCATCGTGTCCACCGAGACGCACCAGCCGCGCTCGGCCAGGGCCCGCACCACGGGCACCACGCGGCGCAGCTCCTCGGCCTCGTCCACGCGCTGGCTGCCGGGCCGGGTGGACTCCCCGCCCACGTCCACCAGGTGTGCCCCGGCGGCCACCATCCGCGCGGCGTGCGCCACGGCGGCGTCGGGGGCGTCCCAGCGCCCCCCGTCGCTGAACGAGTCGGGGGTGACGTTGAGGATGCCCATGACCAGCGGCAGGCCGTCGGGGTCGACCGGCAGGCCGGGCGCGTCCGGTGCGTGCCGCACGACCTCAGCCGTTCCGCAGCAGGGTCAGGGCCTCGGCGCGCGTGGCCTGGTCGGTGAACTGGCCCCGCACGGCGGAGGTCACCGTCCGGGCCCCCGGCTTGCGCACGCCGCGCATGGTCATGCACAGGTGCTCGGCCTCCACCACCACGATGACGCCACCGGGGTCCAGGTGGTCCACCAGTGCGTTGGCCACCTGCGTGGTCAGGCGCTCCTGCACCTGCGGGCGGCGCGCGTACGTCTCCACCAGGCGGGCCAGCTTGCTCAGCCCGGCCACGCGGCCGTTGCGGGGCGTGTAGCCCACGTGGGCCACCCCGTGGAAGGGCAGCAGGTGGTGCTCGCACAGCGAGTACATCTCGATGTCGCGCACCAGCACCATCTCGTCGTGGTCCACCGCGAAGGTGGTGCCCAGCACGTCGGCGGGGTCCTGCCCCAGCCCGGAGGTCAGCTCGGCGTAGGAGCGGGCCACCCGGGCCGGGGTGTCGAGCAGGCCGTCACGGTCGGGGTCCTCCCCCACGGCCAGGAGCAGCTCCCGGACCGCCGCCTCGGCACGCGCGAGGTCCATCAGCCCCGACCACCCGCGGGACCCCAGCCGCTCGGGCTGGACCCCGGGGTCGGGGGCTGGCCGTGGCCCTCACCGGGGCCGGCCGTGCTGCCGGGCTCACCGGCACCGTGGCCCGGGTCCACCGGGTGCTCGTCCACCGGCAGCTGGTCCAGCGGGCCGGAGATGTCACCGCGCGCGACGGCGGCCTTCTCACCCTCGGTGAGCACCGGGGGCTGCTGCGAGACCGGACGGTCCTGGCTGGAGAGCCAGGTGGCGCGCACCGGGCGCTTCTTGACCGGGGCGAAGATCTCGGCCAGGCGCTCGGCGTTGATCGTCTCCTTGTCGAGCAGCTCCAGCACGAGGTCGTCCAGCAGCTCGCGGTTCTCGTTGAGCGCGGCCCAGGCCTCGTCGTGCGCGGCCTCGATGAGGGCACGCACCTCGGCGTCCACCACACCGGCCAGCTGCTCGGAGTAGTCGCGGCCACCACCCATGTCGCGGCCCATGAAGGGCTCACCGCCCTGCTCGCCGAGCTTCACGGCACCGACCTTGTCGCTCATGCCGTACTGGGTGACCATCTTGCGCGCGATGTCGGTGGCCTTCTCGATGTCGTTCGAGGCGCCCGTCGACGGGTCGTGGTAGATGATCTCCTCGGCCACGCGGCCACCCAGCGCGTAGGCCAGCTGGTCGAGCAGCTCGTTGCGCGTGGTGGAGTACTTGTCGTCCAGCGGCATCACCATCGTGTAGCCGAGCGCACGGCCGCGCGGCAGGATCGTGATCTTGCTGACCGGGGCGGTGTGGTTCATCGCCGCGGCCACCAGGGCGTGACCACCCTCGTGGTACGCCGTGACCTTGCGCTCCTTCTCGTTCATCACGCGGGTGCGCTTCTGCGGACCGGCCATGACGCGGTCGATCGCCTCGTCGAGCGCGCGGCTGTCGATCAGCTGCGCGTTGGAGCGGGCCGTGAGCAGCGCGGCCTCGTTGAGCACGTTGGCCAGGTCGGCACCGCTCATGCCCGGCGTGCGGCGGGCCACGGCCAGCAGGTCCACGTCGCCGGCCATCGGCTTGCCGCGCGCGTGCACCTTGAGGATGTCGTGGCGACCCTTCATGTCCGGGGCCTCCACCGCGATCTGGCGGTCGAAGCGGCCCGGGCGCAGCAGCGCGGGGTCGAGCACGTCCGGACGGTTCGTGGCCGCGATGAGGATGACGTTGGTCGAGCCGTCGAAGCCGTCCATCTCCACGAGCAGCTGGTTGAGCGTCTGCTCGCGCTCGTCGTGGCCACCGCCCATGCCGGCACCGCGGTGGCGACCCACGGCGTCGATCTCGTCCATGAAGATGATGGCCGGCGAGTTGGCCTTGGCCTTCTCGAACAGGTCACGGACGCGGCTGGCGCCCACACCCACGAACATCTCCACGAAGTCCGAGCCGGAGATGGAGTAGAAGGGCACGCCCGCCTCGCCGGCGATGGCGCGCGCCAGGAGCGTCTTTCCGGTGCCGGGCGGGCCGTAGAGCAGCACGCCCTTGGGCACCTTGGCACCCACCTGCTGGAACTTGGCCGGCTCGGTGAGGAACTCCTTGATCTCCTCGAGCTCCTCCACCACCTCGTCGGCGCCGGCGACGTCCTCGAAGGTCACCTTGGGCATGTCCTCGGTGGCCAGCTTGGCGCGGGACTTGCCGAACTGCATGATCCGCGAGCCGCCACCCATCTGCGGCATGATCAGCAGGAAGAGGCCCACCAGGAGCAGGAAGGGCAGCATGGTCAGCAGCAGGCTGACGAACCAGTTGGCCTTCTCCGGGTCGTCGGTGAAGCCCTTCTCCGGCTTGTGCTCGTTGAGCGCCTTCACCACGTCGTCGCCGCGGGCGTCCACGTAGAAGCTCTGGATCTTGCGGGCGTTCTCCACCCCGCCCCCGGAGTACTCCTGCCCCTCCTTGAGCGTGAGGTCGACACGGTCCGGCGTGACCTTGGCGGACTCCACCTTGTCCGCCTGGATCTGCTCCAGCGCCGCCGAGGTGTCCACGCGCTGGAAGCCGTCACTGCCCTTCAGCCCGAACCAGACCAGGGCCGCTGCGATGATCAGGAAGATCCAGAACATCGGCGTACGCCACATCTTCTTCATTGCCATCCTCGTGCGGGGCGCGACCCCGCGTCTCGTCCTGCCGACGTCGTGCCGACGCTCGATGCTCGATGCTCGCACCAACGTGCGATGGCGGCCCAGTGTTCCACAGGGCCCTGTGCAGGAGCGCCCGGACGCGGCGTCAGCTCACTGGTACATGTGCGGCGCGAGGGTGCCCACGCAGCGCAGGTTGCGGTAGCGCTCGTCGAAGTCCAGCCCGTAGCCCACGACGAAGTCGTTGGGGATGTCGAAACCCACGTAGCGGGCGTCGATCTCCACCTTCATGGCGTCCGGCTTGCGCAGCAGGGCGGCCACCTCCACCGAGGCGGCGCCGCGGGAGGCCAGGTTGTCGAGGATCCAGCTGAGCGTCAGCCCGGAGTCGATGACGTCCTCCACCACGAGCACGTGGCGGTCGGTGATGTCGACGTCGAGGTCCTTGAGGATGCGCACCACACCGCTGGACTTGGTGCCCGATCCGTAGGAGCTGATGGCCATCCAGTCCATGGGCACGCTGTAGGGCATGGCGCGCATGAGGTCCGACATCACCATGACCGCGCCCTTGAGCACGCCCACCATGAGCAGGTCCTTGCCGCGGTAGTCCTCGGCGATCCTCCCGGCCATCTCCTGCAGACCGGCCAGGATCTGCTCCTCGGTCAGCAGGACCTTCTCGAGGCCGTCCTCCATGTGCTCAGCGTCCACGTGGTCCTCCGGGTCGGTGTCGTGGTGGGTGGGCGTCGTCGTGCTCGATGCGGTACGGCCGCCTCAGGCGGGTCGTCCGTGGCGTGCGGCGTCCCCTGGTGCCGGCCCATTCTTGCCGATGGGGCCGACGACGGCGTCACCGCCCACCGTGCGCCACCGCCCCCACCGCCACGGACCGGGCACGTCCACCGCGCCCTGCCCGTGCCAGGCGGTCAGCAGGCGGTCCAGCTGCGCCAGGTGCACCGAGGTGGGGTCCGGCACGCCGGGGCCGGCCGCCTCGCGCACCAGGGCGCGCCACACGCGGGGCCGCAGCGCCTCCTCG
>NZ_KV824360.1:0-8084 GCF_001816045.1 Kytococcus sp. HMSC28H12 | reverse complement strand
CCGGTGCCGCCGCGGGGCTGGAGCGCACCCACCGGGCCGCGCCGTGGGACCCCAACCCGGAGGTGCTGCTGGCGGGCCGGGCCACGGCGCTGGCGGCCGGTCGCACGCCGTGGAATCCCGACTTCGGTGCCTCGTCCCGGCCGCAGTACGAGGCCCTCACCCGCCGGTGCCCCGGCATCGGGCTCGACCAGCGGTGCCTCGTGTGGCAGTCGATGGCGGCCGTGCAGACCGGGGACGCCGACACCGGGCTGGCGCTCGCCCTGCGGGCGCTGGCGATGGGGCCGGACGACCACGCGTCGCGCACCGCCCAGCAGGGCGCGCTGCTGGCCCTGGGGCGGCCGGACCTGGCCGTCCTGGGGGCTCGGGAGCACGTGCACCGCAATCCCGAGCTGTTCTCGGCCTGGCGCATGCTGGCGCGGGCACAGAAGGCGGCAGGCGACCTCGCCGGTGCGCAGGTGAGCCAGGCCCGGGCCGACCAGCTGCAGTGGGAGTTCCAGGGGCTCTGAGCGGCCCCGGGGTCGATGCCTGTCAGACCTTCTCGGCCGTCTGGGTGGTGGGGTCCCACTTGGTGATGCCGCGGGCCTCCCACCCGCGGCCCTTGACGGCCTCGCGGGCCCGGCGCTTGTCCTCCGGCGAGAGGCGCTCCACGTAGAGGTGCCCGTCCAGGTGGTCGGTCTCGTGCTGCAGGCAGCGGCCGAGCAGGCCGGTCCCCTCCACCACGACCTCGTTGCCGTCGAGGTCCGTGCCGGTGACGCGCGCCCAGTCCGAACGGGCGGTCGGGAAGCTCTCGCCGGGCACCGAGAGGCAGCCCTCGTGGTCCTCGTCGGGGTCGGCGGCCAGCGGGGAGACGTGGTGCTTCTCGAGCACCGGGTTGATCACCACGCCGCGGGCGTCGGCGCCGGCCTCGGGGTCGTGGCTGCAGTCGAAGACGAAGATGCGCCAGCGCACACCCACCTGGTTGGCAGCCAGACCCACGCCCTCGGCGGCCTCCATGGTGTCGAACATGTCGTCCACCAGGGTGCGGATCTCGTCGGTCACCTCCTGCACCTTCTTGGTGGGCTGGTGCAGGGCCTTGTGTCCGATGACGGTGATGGGGCGGACGGCCACGGGTGCTCCTCGGGACGGCGGTGACGGCGGGGTGGGTGCGGGACCCGGGCCGTGAGTCTAGGTCCTGCGGCGGTCGCGGGGGTCCTCGTCCCAGAGCTCGTCCCAGGCGTCGAGGGCGTCGTCTCCGTCCGCGCGCTCCGGGTCGTCCCACGCCTCGTCGGGTTCCCCGGTGTCCGGCAGCTCGTCGTCCCACTGCGGGGCGTCGTCGTCGACCTCGTCCTGCATGAGGGGGTCGCCCTCGCCCTGCTCTCCGCCGAAGATCTGGGCCACCAGCGCCCGGTAGTGGTGGTCGGGTCTCGGCACGTACTCGATCTCCGACAGGGCCTGGTTCTGGCCGGCGGACTCCATCGTGAACGTGCCGTAGCCCAGCAGGCGCCCCAGCAGCGTGCGGCCGTAGTTCATGTCCGTCACCTTGGACAGCGGCATCATCGCCACGCGGCGCACCACCACGCCGTAGGTGAGCAGCAGGCGCCGGTCGGTGCCCACGAACCAGGTGCGGCGCCACTCCCAGAGCAGGAACAGGGCGCGGCCGAGCACGGCGAACCACACCCACCACAGGAAGTCAGCCACCACCACGAGGTCCTGCGGGGCGGTGCTGCCCACCCACAGCACCAGGACCAGGCCGGCCACGGCGGAGCCGACGGGTTCCACGACGGTCACCCAGTGGCGCCGGACCGCGATGACGACCCGTTCACCCGTCACCAGGTAACGGGCCACCAGGTCGAGGTCGATCTGTGGGTCAGTTCCCATCCAGGACGCTGTTGTAGAAGTCGCCCAGGCTGCGGAAGGCCTGCACGATGATGTCGCCGATGGCCCGGAAGATGTCGCCGGTGCGGTCCGGGCTGGTGAAGATCGCGTAGACGATGAAGAGCAGGAGCAGCCACCACAGCAGCTTCTTGAATCGGTCTTGCACGCTCATGGGTCCTCTTCGTCTCGGCGGGGTCTCCCGGCATCGTGCCAGACGGCGACCCTCGCGGCCTCAGACCACGCCGTACAGGCGGTCGCCGGCGTCGCCGAGCCCGGGCACGATGTAGCCGTTCTCGTCGAGCCTCTCGTCGATGGCGCCGGTGACCAGGGTGACTGGCACCTGCAGGTCGGCCAGAGCCTCCTCCACGCGCGCGATGCCCTCCGGGGCCGCGATGAGCACGATGGCGGTGATGTCGTCGGCGCCGAGGTCCACCAGGTAGCGGACGGCGTCCACGAGCGTGCCGCCGGTGGCCAGCATCGGGTCCACCACGTAGCACTGGCGGCGGTCGAGGTCGGCGGGCAGGCGGTTGGCGTAGGTGTGCGCCTCGAGCGTCTCCTCGTTGCGGACCATGCCCAGGAAGCCCACCTCCGCGGTGGGCAGGAGGCGCACCATGCCGTCGAGCATGCCGAGGCCGGCGCGCAGGATGGGCACGACGAGCGGCTTGGGGGTGGCCAGCTCCACGCCCCGGGTGGTGGCCACGGGGGTGACGACCTCGCACTCCTGCACGCGGACCTCGCGGGTGGCCTCGTAGGCCAGCAGGGTCACCAGCTCGTCGGCCAGGCGGCGGAAGGTGGGCGAGTCGGTGCGGTCGTCACGCAGTCGGGTGAGCTTGTGGGCGATCAGCGGGTGGTCGGCGACGTGGACGCGCATGGGGAAAACTTACGTCAATGAGCACCGTGCACAACCCCGACCGGCCGACCCAGGAGGAGTGGGTCGGATGGGCCCTCGAGGCCGGCGAGCACGCCCTGGCCAGCGGGGACGTGCCGGTGGGGGCCGTCGTCATCGGGCCGGACGGGCAGGTGCTGGGGCGGGGGTGGAACCGGCGCGAGGCCGAGGGGGACCCGCTGGCCCACGCCGAGGTGGTGGCGATGCGCCAGGCCGCCCGGGCGCGGGGTGGGTGGCGCCTGCAGGACTGTGCCCTCGCGGTGACGCTGGAGCCCTGCCTCATGTGTGCCGGGGCCATCGGGCAGGCGCGGATCCCGCTGGTGGTGTTCGGGGCGTGGGACGACAAGGCGGGCGCGTGCGGCTCGGTCTGGGACGTGCTGCGTGACCGCGCGGCCCTCCACCGGGCCGAGGTGCGCGCAGGTGTCCGGGAGGCGGACTGCCGGCGAACCCTGGGTGAGTTTTTCGTGACGCGCAGGGTCTAGTACCCTACCGGGCGGTGACGTGTCCGAGCGGCCGAAGGAGCTCGCCTCGAAAGCGAGTAATGGTTGACGCCATTCGTGGGTTCAAATCCCACCGTCACCGCCATTTTCACCGCGAGGGCGGCCCCGATGCCGGGGCCGCCCTCGCGTGTGTCCGGGGTGGGAGGGGCAGCCGGTGCCGCGGCCCCAGCGGGATCAGCCCTCGAACGAGGCCTTGACGTCCAGCAGGTCCTTGCGGCACTCCTTGGCCACCACCCGCGCCATCGGGCGCATCATCGCCGCGGCCACGCGCGACCGGCGGGTGAGCGCCTCGGCGGCGAAGTCCATGGTCACGCGCGTGGCCTCCCCGCGGCCGGTGCCCACGGGGGTCACCCGGAACCCGCTGGTGTACCGCATCCCCTCGTGGACGGCCTCGGTGACGTAGTGGCTGCCCTCCACCAGCTCCACCACCTCCATCTCCTCGGTGGCGTCCTGGCCCCACATGCGGCGGGTCTCGCGCCAGCGGGTGCCCACCTCCATGCGGGCCGGGCCGTGGAGGACCTCGATGGACTCGATGCCCTGGACGTGCTGCTGGGCCTGGTCGAGTTCCCGGAGGCGCTCGAACACCTCGTGCAGGGGGGCGTGGACGGTGACGGACTCGGACAGGCGCACGGGGTTCTCCCGGTGGGTGGTGGGGTGGCGGTCAGTCGGTGCAGGGCTGGGTGGCCGGGCCGACCGACACCGACGACTCGACCGTCCTGGTGTGGGGGCCCAGCGCGATGGTGGCGACGAACCCGTCGCGGGCGTCGTCGACCTGCTTGGCCTTCGGGAACCACTCCGCGAGCGCCTCCGCGGCCGGCTTGCTGTCGGGGCCGCTGAGGATGCGGGTGGCGCCGCCCTGGGTGCCGGTGGACTCCGCGGTGCCGATGACCACGGCCCCCCGGTTGCGCAGCTGCTCGCTGATGCGGCGCACGGCGGTGTCGCCGGCTCCCGCGTCGGCCACGTACACCCGCGGGGCGTCGATGTCGGTCTGGCAGTTGGCGGCGGTGGTCTCCGGCTCGGGCCACAGGCCCAGCACGAGCGAGAGCCCGTAGATGCCGGCCAGGGCCAGCACCGACAGGACGCCCCAGAAGGCGATGTCGGACCACGTGCGCTCCGGACGGCGCGGGGGCTCCTGCGACGGGGCGGGGCGGGTCCACCCGGTCCGCGGGTCGTAGGGGTCGTGGATCTCGGCATCGTGCACGGGCCAACTGTGGCAGACGCGGGGCCTCCCGCCGGCGCGGGCGCGCGGGGCCGTGGCGCCTGTGACGCTCCCGGTGGGTGGGGGGGCTTGTACTGTCGCTGCGAGGTGGCGCCCGCCGGCGTGCCCGCTGGGCACGGGCGAGGCGGTGGTGACGGTGCTCTCCGACAGCGGCGTGCCCACGCCCGTGGCGCACACCCGCCTGCGGGCGCCGCAGTCGCTCATGGCGCCGTGCGGGCAGCCGCGCATGGACGAGGTGGTGGACGCCTCGCCGCTGCGCGCGCGGTACGGCCAGCGGCTCGACCCGGAGTCGGCCTACGAGAAGCTCATGGGCACGATGGAGGTCTCCGCCTCGCCGCGGGACGTGCAGGACAGCGACGCGCCGGCGCTGTGCCTCACTCGCAGCCGATGCGGCCGCCCTCCTTCGCCTCGGGCACGGCCTCCGGCTCGGTGTAGTCCTCGTTCACCGTCTCGAACTTCGCGCCGAGCACGAGGTCGACCGTGCGGTCGGTGCGGCCGTCGTCGCTGAGGCGGGCGCCGGGCACCTGGGCGGCCACCGTGCGGGCCATCGGCTCGCTGGCCGCGCCGTGGCGGATGATCGCGGTGTCGTCCGGGTACCACTTCTTCTCCGGGTCGTTGCCGACCTTGTCCACGGTGAAGCCGCGGTCGCGCATGGCCTGCGCGGTCTCGCCGGCGCGCCCCACGGCCGAGGTGGTGTTGAAGACGTTCATGCGCACCTGGTCCGGCGTCGCGGCGGGCTGGCGGGCCAGCTGCTCGAAGGAGTTGCCCAGCACCACGTCCACCGACGGGTTGCGGCGCTCGTCGCGCAGCATGCGGGCGCCCTCGATCTGCTGGGCCACCGTGCGGGCCGCGGTGAGCCCCATCGGGCCGTAGCGCACCACCGTCGCGTCGCGGGGGGCGTCGTCGGACTCGTTGCCGGTGGTGAGCACCGTGAAGCCGCGCGCCTCGAACTCGCGGGCCGCCGTGGCGGCCGCACCGGCACCGGCGCCGTTGTTGAGCACGCTGACCTGCACCGTGGCGCGGTCGGGGGAGTGCAGCTCACCCCAGTCGTCGCAGTGGCCGGGGACGGGGTCCTGCGGGTACTTCGCCTCGTGGCCGAGGCTGCCGCAGGCGCTCAGGGTGGTGGCGGCCAGCAGGACGGCGGTCGTGGTGGCGGCCAGGCGGGCGTGGTGCACGGCGTTCCTTCCCCGAGAGGGTGGGCCCGGTGGGCGGGGTCCGAATGTCTCACACGGGAGGGGGCCGGGAGCCGATCCGCGCCGGACGTGACGAAGGCCCCCCTCGTGCGAGGGGGGCCTTCGATCGGCGGAGGATGGGGGATTTGAACCCCCGAGGGTTTTATCCCAACACGATTTCCAATCGTGCGCACTAGGCCGCTATGCGAATCCTCCGCCGGAGATGGTACACGTCGGTGAAGCGGGAGTGAAATCCCGGTGTCGCGGCGCGTCGTCCGGCACGGCCCCGTGGCGGGGCAGCCCCGGGCTGTGGGCCACCGGGTCGGGTTGCCGGAGGGTGTCGCGTAGACTGTGCAGCGGCCTCCCACGCGGTGGTACCTCTCCGAACTCCCCCAGGGCAGGAATGCAGCAAGGGTAGGAGAGCTCTTCCAGGTGCGTGGGAGGTCCTTTGCGTCCCGGGGGTGCGTGCGCCGGCAGGGGTGCGGGCCTGTGGTCGGCGGTGGCCTCACTGTCACCGGTCGCGGCTAGGGTCTGGGGCGTGAGCACCGCCCTGTACCGCCGCTACCGCCCGCAGACCTTCGCCGAGGTGGTGGGTCAGGAGCACGTGACCGTCCCGCTGCAGCGGGCCCTGGCCACCGGGCGGGTCAACCACGCCTACCTGTTCTCCGGTCCGCGCGGCTGCGGCAAGACGACGAGCGCCCGCATCCTGGCGCGCTGCCTCAACTGCGAGAAGGGCCCCACGGACACCCCCTGCGGCGAGTGCCGGTCCTGTCGTGACCTGGCCACCGGCGGCGCGGGCTCGGTGGACGTCATCGAGATCGACGCGGCGAGCCACGGTGGCGTGGACGACGCCCGCGACCTGCGTGAGAAGGCGTCCTTCGGGCCGGCGAACTCGCGCTACAAGGTCTACATCATCGACGAGGCGCACATGGTGACCTCGGCGGGCTTCAACGCGCTGCTCAAGATCGTGGAGGAGCCGCCGGAGCACGTGCTCTTCATCTTCGCCACCACGGAGCCGGAGAAGGTCATCGGCACCATCCGGTCGCGCACGCACCACTACCCCTTCCGGCTGGTGCCGCCCACCGTGCTGCAGGAGTACCTGGGCGAGGTGTGCGGGCGCGAGGGCATCGCCGTGGAGCCGGGGGTGCTCTCGTACGTGGTGCGCGCCGGCGGGGGGTCGGTGCGTGACTCGATGTCGGTGCTCGACCAGCTCATCGCCGGGTCCGGGGACGAGGGCATCACCCTGGCCGGCACCACGGCGCTGCTGGGCTTCACCGACACCGAGCTGCTGGACGGGGTGGTGGACGCCTACGCCGCCGGCGACGGGGCGTCGCTGTTCACCACCGTGGAGCGGGTGGTGGGCTCCGGGCAGGACCCGCGCCGTTTCGTGGAGGACCTCTCCGAGCGGATGCGTGACCTCATCCTCGTGGACGCCGTGCCCACCGGCACCGAGGCGGTGCTGCCCGGGGTGCCGGACGACCAGCTGGAGCGGCTGCGCCAGCAGGCCAGCGGGTTGGGGGCGGCCGAGCTCTCGCGGGCCTCGGACGTGCTCTTCCGCGGCCTGGCGGAGATGACGGGGGCGACCTCGCCGCGGCTGCAGCTGGAGATCATCATGGCGCGGCTGCTGCTGCCGCGGGCCGCGGGCGAGGGCGGGTTCGCCGCGCGGCTGGAGAAGGTGGAGCGGTGGATGGCCTTCCGAGGCGACGCGGCGCCGGTTCAGCAGACCTCGCAGCAGGGTGCCCCGGCCCAGGGGGCACCGGTGCAGGGGGCACCGGCCCAGGGGGCACCGGTGCAACGAGTCGTCGCTTCTGGGGGTCAGGAGCGTCCGTCGACCCCGACGAGCGACGACTCAACGGTGCGGGAGACGGGGGCGGAGGCGCCCGCGGCCGCGCCCGTGCAGGAGAGCCCCGCGCCGCAGCGGTCGGAGCCGGTGCGGGAGGCCGCTGTCCCGCGACAGGATGCCGCTGCCCCGCAGCAGGGAGCCCGCCTGGAGGCTGCGCAGCAGGAGGCCCCGGCGACTGAGGGGCGTCAGCCTCAACGAGTCGTCGCTTCTGGGGGTCAGGAGCGTCCGTCGACCCCGACGAGCGACGACTCAACGGTGGGGGCGTCGGCGGCACAGGAGCCGGCGGCAGCGGGAGGCGACGCCCCCGGTGCCGCCCCGGTGCCGGTGGAGACGCTGCGCCACGAGTGGTCGCAGGTGCTGGACCGCCTCAAGGGCATCAGTCGCGTGACCTGGGCGATGGTGTCGCAGTCCATGCAGGTGGCCGAGCTGAGCGCCGAGGGCCTCACGCTGAGCACCGAGGTGCCGCCGATCGCCGAGCGCTTCAACCGCGGCGACAACGCCCAGCGCGTGGCGGCGGCCGTGCAGGAGGCGCTCGGGTTCACCCCGCGGGTCCGCTGCGTGGTCGGCGGCCGGGGTGCTGCGGGTGGTCCCGGTGCCGCCGGTGGCCCGG
>NZ_KV824359.1:0-3350 GCF_001816045.1 Kytococcus sp. HMSC28H12 | reverse complement strand
GGTCATCGTGCTGCGCACCGTGGGCGACGTGCTGGACGCCTGCGACGCCGCCGGCCCCGGCGAGGTCATGGGCCCCGACCGGCTCGAGGCCGAGGAGCACCTCACCGAGGCCCTGCGTCGCGCCTTCCACCAGCGCCACGGCAGCGGGGGCGCCAGCGGCGGGGAGCTCGGACCGCAGCGCCTGGCCGCCAAGCAGGCCCTCGCCCGCGCGTCGGAGCGGGTGCACGCCCAGCGGCTGCACCACAACGAGGAGGTGCGGGCCACCCGTCACATCGTGGACGGCCGCACCGCGCGCCTCCTGGGGCTCTCGCGCGGGGTGAGCCGCCCCGAGCCGCTGGAGGTGGAGGACGACGTCCCGTACCTGCGCTCGGCCGACGGTGAGCGCGACGTAGACTGAGGGACCGGCCCTCCGCGCCCGGAGGCGTCCCCCCAGCACAGCGAAAGGCACATCGACGTGACTGAGCAGAACCCCACCACCGGCACCGCCCGTGTGAAGCGCGGCATGGCCGAGATGCTCAAGGGCGGCGTGATCATGGACGTGGTCACCCCCGAGCAGGCCCGCATCGCCGAGGATGCCGGCGCCGTGGCGGTGATGGCTCTCGAGCGCGTCCCCGCGGACATCCGCACCGAGGGCGGCGTGGCGCGCATGAGCGACCCCGACCTCATCGACGGCATCATCGAGGCGGTGTCGATCCCGGTGATGGCCAAGGCCCGCATCGGCCACTTCGTCGAGGCGCAGGTGCTGCAGTCCCTCGGCGTCGACTACGTGGACGAGTCCGAGGTGCTCACCCCGGCCGACTACGCCAACCACATCGACAAGTTCGCCTTCGACGTGCCCTTCGTCTGCGGCGCCACCAACCTGGGCGAGGCCCTGCGCCGCATCACCGAGGGCGCGGCCATGATCCGCTCCAAGGGCGAGGCCGGCACCGGCGACGTGTCCAACGCCACCACCCACATGCGCACCATCCGCGCCGAGATCAACCGCCTCACCACGCTGGCCGAGGACGAGCTGTACGTGGCCGCCAAGGAGCTGCAGGCCCCCTACGAGCTGGTCAAGGAGGTGGCGCAGAACGGCAAGCTGCCGGTCGTGCTGTTCACCGCCGGCGGCATCGCCACCCCGGCCGACGCCGCGATGATGATGCAGCTGGGCGCCGAGGGCGTCTTCGTGGGCTCGGGCATCTTCAAGTCCGGCAACCCCGCCGAGCGCGCCAAGGCCATCGTCCAGGCCACCACCTTCCACGACGACCCGGCCAAGATCGCCGAGGTCTCCCGCGGTCTGGGCGAGGCGATGGTGGGCCTCAACGTCGAGGGCATCGCCGAGCCCCACCGCCTCGCCGAGCGCGGCTGGTGAGCGCGACCGACCACACCCACGGCGCTCCCTCGTCCCACGACGGGGGAGCGCCGCTGGTGGGCGTGCTGGCCGTCCAGGGCGACGTGCGCGAGCACGTGCACGCGCTGGAGGCCAGCGGCGCGCGGACCGTCGCGGTGCGCCGTCCCCAGGAGCTCGCCGCGGTGGACGGTCTGGTCGTCCCGGGCGGGGAGTCCACCGTCATGGACAAGCTCACCCGCCTGTTCGGGCTGCGCGAGCCGCTGCTCGAGCGCATCGCCGCGGGCATGCCGGTCTACGGTTCCTGCGCGGGGATGATCATGCTGGCCGACCGGGTGCTCGACGGGCACCCCGAGCAGCAGACGCTCGGCGGCATCGACATGACGGTCCGGCGCAACGCCTTCGGTCGCCAGGTGGACTCCTTCGAGACCCACCTGCCCGTTCCCGCCCTGCGCGAGGGCACCACCGAGCTGGTGCACGCCGTGTTCATCCGGGCCCCGTGGGTCGAGGAGGTGGGCGAGGGCGTCGAGGTCCTGGCCCGCGTGCCGCGCACCGACCCGGTGGACGGCGAGCACCCCGAGCCGGCGGCCGCCGAGCGGGTGGTGGCCGTGCGCCAGGGCGCCCTGCTGGCCACCTCCTTCCACCCCGAGGTCACCGGCGACCGCCGCGTCCACGAGTACTTCGTGGAGATGGTGCGCGCCGCCCGCGACTGAGGCAGCCGCACCACGGGTCGTTAGGATGACCCGCTGCAACCAGACCTTTCGTACCGAGCAGAGGGAGCACCGTGGCCGGTCACTCCAAGTGGGCAACGACCAAGCACAAGAAGGCGGCGATCGACGCCAAGCGTGCCAAGCTCTTCGCCAAGCTGATCAAGAACATCGAGGTGGCCGCCCGCACCGGCGGCGGCGACCCGGCGGGCAACCCGTCCCTGTTCGACGCCATCCAGAAGGCCAAGAAGAGCTCGGTGCCCAATGACAACATCGACCGTGCGGTGAAGCGCGGCTCCGGTGCCGAGGGCGGTGGCGCGGACTACCAGACGCTGACCTACGAGGGCTACGCCCCCGGCGGCGTGGGCCTCATCATCGAGTGCCTGAGCGACAACAAGAACCGCGCCGTCATGGAGGTGCGCACCGCGCTCACCCGCAACGGCGGCCAGATGGCCGACTCCGGCTCGGTGGCCTTCAACTTCCACCGCAAGGGCGTGGTCGTGGTGCCCGCCGGTGAGAAGTCCGAGGACGAGCTCATGGAGATCGTCCTGGAGGCCGGCGCCGAGGAGCTCACCGACATGGGCGAGGCCGGCTTCGAGGTGACCACCGAGCCGTCGGACATGGTCCCCGTGCGCACCGCGCTGCAGGAGGCGGGCGTCGACTACGACTCCGCCGACGTGAAGATGCTGCCGATCACCCCGATCGAGCTGGACGCCGAGGGGGCGCGCAAGCTGTTCCGCCTCATCGACGCGCTCGAGGACTGCGACGACGTGCAGGAGGTCTACGCCGCCGCCGACGTGCCGGACGCGGTGCTGGCCGAGCTCGACTCCGAGGACTGACCCGGTGCGGGTCCTCGGCGTCGACCCCGGCCTCACGCGGTGCGGCCTGGGCGTCGTCGAGGGCCGCCGCGGGGGTGCGCTGCGGATGGTGGCGGTCGACGTGGCCCGCACCAACACTGACGCCCTGCCCGAGCAGCGCCTCCTGGCGGTGAGCCGCCGCATCGAGGAGTGGATCGAGCGCTATCAGCCGGACGCGGTGGCGGTGGAGCGCATCTTCGCCCGGTCGGACGTGAGCACCATCATGGGAACCGTCCAGGCCAGCGGGGTCGCGCTGGTGGCCGCCGCGCGCGCCGGGGTGGAGGTGGGCCAGCACACCCCGAGCGAGGTGAAGGCCGCCGTGTGCGGCAACGGCCGGGCGGGCAAGGAGCAGGTCACCGCGATGGTGACGCGCATCCTGGCGCTGGACACCCCGCCCCGCCCGGCGGACGCCGCCGACGCGCTCGCGCTGGGCATCGCCCAGGTGTGGCGCGGCGGGGG